>NZ_BDHD01000164.1:0-3716 GCF_054786075.1 Treponema sp. R6D11
AGCTGTCTTTGACTGTTAATTTATCTGTTGTAGGAATTATTTCTATGCCACTATAAGTATATGTTGGAATGGTTGATGTTATGGTTGGCACAATTTCCTTAGGGGAAATTGTGGCTGTTCCAGCGAAGAAGGTTTTTGAATCTACATATGCGGTGTTCGTTGCTTTTGCGTAGTAATAAACATCATATTCGCCTGCATTCTGCTTTAGAGGATATCCTGTTTGCCATAGGCTGGTGTTTGTACGAGAAGGTTCTGGCTCGTCTTTATCAACAACCGCGAAATAAAGAGTTCCGCCCGTTACGGTAGTGTTGGTACTCGTTAATGTTTTATTACCGCCTGAGTATATGATGTCGGTTTTTACTGTAGGAGAATTTGTTATTTTTGGTGTTTCTCTTGAAATTTCGACCCAATCGGTTGCTAGGTATTGCTCAGAAAGATCCCATGCATATGTCCAAAAACTGTTTAGGTATGAGTTTGAACCGCTGGTGAAGGAACCATAATAAGGAATAGGCTCGCTGTCGATTGTTGCCGCCGTGCCTGAATATGCATTTGGATAGTATGAATATTGTGTTGGGTTTATAGTTAGTTTTCCTGAAGAATTATAAATATGGGCAGGGAAGATATTTGCAGGGCGGAAAACTAGGCGGATATATTCCGGAGTTAATGTTACGCTAGTTTTTGTTGAGCTTCCGTCGTACCAATTTGACTGGGTTATAGTAGACGTTAGGTTGGCTGTATCGTTTTCGATATATGCTTTGTAGTAGGTTTTTATGTATGTGTTTGTGCCAGGTTTTTTTGCTTTAATTTCCCAATATGCTGAGGTGTTGGCTGTTGTTGATGAAAAATCACCATATCGATCGCCTGTGTATGATAATGGTTTGCCTACTTCGGCTGTTATTTTGTCTTGATTATTAGTTTTGAAATTTTCATTGTTTGGCGCCTTGCTATTGAAGTGAGTGTTGTCTGTATACCAAGCGTCAACATCGCCGCCTTCGTGTTTGTTTTTTAATAGCTTGCCGACTGCTGTTGCGTCAAGGTTTTCCCATGAGGCACCATTTTTCAATGCCTCGGCAAGTTTTAACGCGCGTTCGGCATTTATGACACCATATTTTATTTCTGGCACATATTCTTGACGTGTGCTTGATAGACAGATGATTTTTTTAACTTGTAGGTTGGTTAGGCTAGGGTAGTAGTCCCAAATGAGCGCAGCGAGACCAGCAACTTGAGGTGCTGCGAATGATGTTCCAGATGTAACTCTTGGGCGTAGGATGGCATTGCCATCTTTGATATCTTCTACCAATGAATATTGATCGTTATAGCCAACGCCTTCCATGCAGGCGTATACATCGACGTTTTGCGTACCGAAATTAGAATAAGGGACTTTTAGTGGATATAAATTATCTAATGTGAATGTTTCTTGTAAAACTATTTTGGCTGCTAAAACAAGCGCAAGATCGGCTGCGCGTGTAGTGTTTTTTTCTACGCAATAGTTTGTCTTGCTTTTTAGTGTGGTCATGAGGGCTGCTTCAGCATTATGGCTATTGTATAGATTTGACATTGTCGTTTTATCTGCGCTAGATGAATTTTTTGTAATTGTATAATAGAAGGAACTTGATACGAGATTGCTATAAACATCGGCGGCAGTTAATGTCTTCACTGTTACATAATCTTGAGAGGCTTTAGAGATCATGTTGTCTAGCTTTTGCGCGTCAGTTGAACCTGACATAGTTGCGAGTATATCAGGAAAGGCTTGGTTGAGTTTAGCTATGAGAGCGTTATGATCTGCAATGTTTTCTTGAGTTGGAGTTGAATAGTTTGTGTATAACGATTGCTGCCATTGGTTTGTCTTAGTTGCATAGCTATTTAGCAAATATAAAACTTCCATTGCGGTCAAACCATATGGTTTTAATAGACCATTTACGTTATTATCCAATCTGTTTCGAAGCTCAGGGTTTTCTTTAATGGCTGTGAATGGGTCTACTTCCATGTCTGCAGCGCCTGCTATTATTATGTTGTCTGATTTACCGAAAAAGAAAGGCATAACGTCGCTTGGGTCTGTTGATGAAGTAACTGTATTTTTTCTAGTATAATCGAAGACGTCGTTGTTAGGTAGGTAATGGTTTGCGTCGTTTCTATAATCTTGGTCGCTTATAGAACTTGTTGATGCGCTTCCGTTATTTCCTGCGCCGCCTATTAAAAGACCAGAATACATTTTGTATGCCTCAGGAATAGCGTTTACATAATCTGCGTATGTTGTTTTGCCACCGGATGTTTTTTTGGCAGCATCTTTTAAATAACGGACATATGATGCATTAATAATCTTAATTCCGGCGTTTTCACAATATTGAATCATTTTGAGTTCGCTAGATGATGTAGCGCGGTGTCCGTTGATGTCTTGCAAAGGCATGCCAGTTGTTGCGTCAATTGACCAAATCATGCCGTCGTCCAGCGGGATAGATGCGATTTTTGCATTTGGTGCAGCGCCAACTAGGCGTGTTTGTCTTTTGCGTATTTCAACTTGTTCGGGGTCGCTATAATGAGGATCTTTGCTCGAAAAAGTATTATAATAATCAGAATATGTGGCATATGTCCTGCCATAGTTATTGCCTTTTGCAGCTGCGTAAGAAGAGGTTGTTACTCCGTGTAGATCTGAACGAGTGTAGGTGTTGTCGAGTATTTGTTGATACAAGTTGTTTTGATTTAAACCGACTTTTCCTACAAAGCCATAAACGTCATCTGCGAAACCATTGCCGTCGTCGTCAATTCCGTTTGTTTCTTTACGGTTGCCATCTGAATCCCATCCATACTCGCCTGGGTTTGTCCAGATATTATCAAATAAATCTGGCACTCGAAAATCGACAACTGCTGCTTCTGCAATTGCTATTACAGACCCTGCGCCTGTGCTATAATCTTTCCATGCTTCATAAAAACCAGTTCTTCCCAAATGCGATGAGTTGCCAAAGAAATCGTAATATTGCTGTGTGGTTGTAGTCCATAAACCAGGGTTATACGAATAGGTTATGCTTTCGTTATCGGTTTGAATGTTTTTTTCGTTCATGCCGAAGTTGAAGTTTTGATATTTGTTTCTTAAGAGGTCTGCTTTTTCTATAAATGTTGATGCGACGCTGTTGTGTGATGTGATATTTATGAATGGCAGAATAGAAGAAAGCCGGAAGACGTCCCTGATAGGCGGAGTGAATGTTTGAGAACGTGCGCCATCGTTAGTTTTATATGTATTTTGAATCATGTCTGCGACTGTGCGCTTCTCGTTGTATGGCTCGAAGGTGTTATAATCAAATGTTCTGTTAGCATCGTCTGTTATTATGATACCTTCGTCGCTTGCACTCGCTTGGCCGATGTCAAAAATGATGTCTGGTTCGGCGAAGTTAATATCGGGATCTCGATTTAAACGCGTTAAAATATCTGACAAATCTATGGATTCATCAAATTTTGCTATGAATATATTGGCTTTGTCGAAAGCCGCTGAAACTTCAATTGCGTCATATTTTAAGAGAACGCTTTTTTTCTTACCGTCACGGACTTGAGCAATTACTGTGTTTGCCACGTGTGGCACAGATTTTAGAAATTCCTTTGAGGAGGTTTTGTTTGCGTTTTCTTTCTTTTCTTTTATGTTATCATCAATAGAGACTGTTTGCGCTTTTTCATTGATGAATATAGGAACCATAATCTCCGCTCCCGTCTCTAACTTCGCTGGT
>NZ_BDHD01000165.1:0-3672 GCF_054786075.1 Treponema sp. R6D11
TATAGTATAATATTATAGATATTTGGTTTATAAAACCCTTTTTTGGCGGGGTTTACGGAAAATAGGCTTAAACAGGGGCATAGAAGCGATGAAACAAATAAAACTTTTTATCCCGATAGCGTGTATAACATTTGCCTTGTTATTCGCCTGTGAAAACCCCTGGATGACGGAAGTTCTTAAGGAAAAAACCATAACTTTTGACAGCAACGGCGGTACTGAAGTGCCGCCCCAAAAACTATATTCAGGCGACCGCGTAAAAAGACCCGCAAATCCTGTTAAACCCGATTTTATTTTCTCCGATTGGTATACAGACAATGAAACATTTGAAGATCTATACGATTTTAATTCTATCCCACCCGACAGCATGACTTTGTATGCCAGGTGGACTGAAGCAACACCAGATGATCTGCTTATAAAGAGCGTTGATGTTTATATAACCGGTCCTGCGACGGGATCGCCTATGAGTACGAATGCCACCGGATGGTCAGGATATGACTGTAGTCAAGTAACATGGAATCCTAGTGGGAGTGGGAGTGGGAGTGCCAATGTTTTCCTAAGTGATACACAGTACACTGCCACTGTTACGCTTACGGCAACAGATGAGTACAAGTTTTCAAGTTCGATTACCGCACAAATAAACGGAAATGACGCTAAAAAAAGCAATCAAACCCAAACATCAATTACTTTGTCATATACGTTTAATAAAACCGATTAAAGGAAAGTTAACGGAATATTGATTGAGACACAGCCAAATTTAAACTATGTTTACGGTGAAAAACTCGACCTTACCGCTCTTAAAGTAGAAATATTTTATGATGATATCACTTCTGAAATAGTACAATTTATCGGCAACACAAAAAATATTTCAGCTAACCCTGCACATAATACTAAGCTTTCTGTTTGGGAGCATAGTGGAAAACCTGTTACGGTATCGCTTGGCGATAAAAGCGCAGAGACCAGTAATTTGACAGTTTCCCATGCAAAACCTGTTGTTGATGATTTTAACATTAGTGGCAACATGACCCAGACAGTTGGCAGTGTTACTGGCGTAACCATAACGCCTAAGTCGGGCAAATCAGATGGAATTATTACTGTTTTTTATCAAAATGGCAGTAGTACTAGTAGCTCCAACCTCCCAACAAATGTCGGTAATTATACTGTAACTTTTAGTGTAGCGGCATCGTCAGATGGCAACTGGGTTGCAGAAACAAACTTACAAGCATAGAAATACCAAATAGCATTACAAGTATTGGGACATACGCTTTTCAAAATTGCACAAGCCTTACAAGCATAAATATACCAAATAAAGTTATAAGTATTGGGGCAAATGCTTTTTCCGATAGTGGTCTTACATCTATAACCATACCAAGTACCGTTACCAGCATTGGGAGTAGCGCTTTTTCTGGTAGCGGTCTTACATCTATAACTATACCAAGTACCGTTACCAAAATTGAATATTCCGCTTTTATTAAGTGTACAAACCTTACTAGTGTAACGTTTGAAGGCAGTATTCAATCAGCTAATTTTGGTGATCCTTCTTTTAGTCCATTTTACGGCGACTTGAGAGACAAGTATTTTGCCTCCACAGGAGGAGGAACAGGGACGTATACCACAGACTCGCCTGTGAGTGATAGTTCAGTTTGGACAAAAACCCCATAGCGAAAAATCAGAGAAATAGTTTTATAACCACAAACCAGCACGAACAACGACAAGATATGTGTTAAAAGTTCGTGGTGTTCGTGTGGTTCGTGGTAAAAAAAATCTTCTCATCACTTGTAAATAATCGTATTTAATACCTCATAATAATTTTTGTATTTTGTCCAAAGAGAGCCCGGTAATTTCACACACAAAGTCAGGTGTAGACCCTTTTGAAAGCAAATTTTTAGCGATTATTAGTTTTTCTTCTTTAAGCCCTTTTTCGCGTCCTATTTCCATGCCTTCTTCAAGCGCTTCCTCGCGGACTACTTTCTTTTCTACTTCAGGGTTATATTCGTCATATAGCATATTAAACCCCGGCTTTTGAAGCCGCTCTTTTATTTCTTCGACAGACAATCCCCGATTTAACAACTCAAGGAAATACTGACAGTCCTCTTCACGAGTTTCTTCGCGGACAACTCTCATCTCAACCTCAGGGTCATATTCACCATAAAGCATATTCAAAACCTCCGAACTGTGTTTCTTTAAAAAATCTTTCAGTATGTTATTCTTTATACAATATTGTATCGCGGATCTAAACGATTTATCAAGTATTTCTTTTTTCTCTTTATACTTCATCTGATACTCTTTTTGATACTCCCGTATCTTGTCGATAAATTTGCTGTAACTGTCGAGTGTCTGGCTTTTGCTTAATATTTCCTTATTCCGCCCCTTGTTGATATTGTACACCTGTACCACAAGTTCCAACGGCAGTTCAATTTTTATGTCATTTTTAATAAAAGAGTCTGAAAGCCTTAACTCCTTATAATCGGGGTAGTTATCCTCGCCGTTGTACAAGACGATAAATTCCGGTTTTGGGATTTTTTCAAGCTTCCTTTTAAACTTGTCTTCCGGTTCCGTTATTTCCTGATACAGCTTTGAAGCGTACATCATAAATCTGAGCGGCATATTGTTGTTGATGGTCGACTGGTGTTCAATCAAAACAATAAGCCTGTTGTTGATAAGAAACGAAATGTCGTTTCTCTGCGTCCTGAAAAGAACATCTGAAAGGGTGTTGATATTGATGGGTACGTCTGGCGGTAGGTTAATACCCTCAATAGCCGAGTAGAGTTCCCTCAATAAGTCTGGGTTGCTGAAAAGGAAAGTAAAAACAGTGTCCTTGTGTTTTTCGTTAACATTTTGCATAAAAATGTTAACGAAATAAGATTTGTAGTTGACTGCCCAAAGACAGTTTTTTAAAAACTACATACCCTATATGGGTGCGTATATGCGTGGCGCTTGACTGAATTTGAAAAAAGTTTAATTTTTTTACCCTATTATCCTCTATAAACTACACCTAAAAATCGACCGAAAATGAAATAGAGGTATATACTTTGCAGGTTTTCTCAGAATTTAAAGAAAGATTTTCGACGGACGGGTATTTTAAATTCCGTACAATAGCCGTTTTAACGGCGGTTTTTTTGGGGTTTTGCGGGCTTTGGCTGGGGTTTTCGCTTGTTTCAGCCATGTTTGGGCTTCAGTTTTTTCCTGATGTTCCGGGGATATTTTTTGTCCGCTCCTTTGGGATTCTTTCCATGCTTATCCCTGCGTATTTTTTCTACGCCGCCGTTGTTTTGTCCGACAAAAATTGGCGTCCCGACAAGATATTTATTTTAAACGGGTTTATTCTTCCGTTTTTAACTCTTTCTATCGGTTATGTCTTTTTCCGCGATTACGATGTCCGCTCCACGCAGTCATCGTTTTTGTATTCTATGGGAAAAACAGGTTTTAGCCTTTTTATCATTACAGTTACTGTAGTTGAAATTCTGCTTTTACAAGTGCTAAGAAATATCCTCTTTTTTAAAGAAGCTAAAATAATGCGCCGTAAAATTTTACTTCCGCCTCCGCTTGAAAGCGAGAATATAAACGGAAACGCCGTTATTCCCTTCGCTCATGACTTGAAAACAGAAACCGCCAATGAAAATATGCGGGAAACCCAGACAACTTCTCAAACGGAAAATTTTGAAACTGATAATA
>NZ_BDHD01000166.1:0-3657 GCF_054786075.1 Treponema sp. R6D11
GGTTAGAACGTCTTCCGTGGTAACGGAGCTTGTGCCTAAAAGTTTTTTGGTTTCTTCTTCCAGTTTTGAATATTCGTCCGGAATATCGTCCGCCGGGCGGTGGGTGATTTCCTTGTCCATTTTAAGCGCTTCAAGCGCAATTTTTACGACATCGGGATTCTTGGGGGCGGGACATGCGCCGTATTTTCCCGCGAGCAAGTCCTGGAATTCGCCGGAAAGTTTTTTGTAGCGGCCGAACAGCACGTTAAATACGGACTGGGTTCCTACAATCTGGCTTGTGGGCGTTACAAGAGGCGGATAGCCCGCGTCTTTCTGGACGACGGCGATTTCTTTTAACACCGCGTCTATTTTATCGGAAGCGCCCTGTTCTTTAAGCTGGCTTTCAAGGTTGCTCAGCATGCCGCCGGGAACCTGACACGCCAGAATGCGGGTGTCCGCTCCAAGGAAGCTGGACTCGAATTTTTTGTAGTTCTTGCGCACTTCGCGGAAGTAGGCGGCGATTTCAAGTAACAAGGCGGTGTCAAGCCCCGTGTCGTACTCCGTCCCCCTGAAAATCTCGACCATCGTCTCGGTCGGGCTGTGGCTCGTGCCCATCGACATAGAAGAAATTGTGGTGTCAAGGATTTCCGCCCCCGCTTCGGCGCACTTGGTAAGAGTCGCCACCGACATTCCCGTCGTGGCGTGGGTGTGGATTTCAATCGGTAAATCGGTAACTTTTTTGATCGCTTTTACAAGTTCGTATCCTTCATAAGGTTTAAGAAGGCCCGCCATGTCTTTAATACAGATTGAATCCGCGCCGATGTCCACAAGCTGTTTGGCGAATTCGGCGTATTTTTCTATCGTATGGAAAGGAGTTACGGCGTAAGAAATTGTCGCCTGAATGTGCTTGCCCGTTTTCTTGGCAGCCGCCGCCGCAGTTTTAAAGTTGCGCGGATCGTTTACCGCGTCGAAAATGCGGAAGATGTCAACGCCGTCTTTTGCCGCGTACTCGACGAACTTCGCCACGACGTCGTCCGCGTAGTGCCTGTAACCGAGCAGGTTCTGGCCGCGCAGAAGCATCATTATCTTGGTGTTGGGCAGTTTCTTTTTAAGTTTTTTAAGGCGTTCCCACGGGTCTTCGTTTAAGAACCTGATACAGGAGTCGAACGTCGCCCCTCCCCAGGCTTCAAGCGCGAAAAAGCCCACTTTATCAAGCTTGTCGCAGATTGGAAGCATATCCGCAGTAACCATGCGGGTAGCGAATAATGATTGATGTGCGTCTCTTAGCACCAGATCGGTAAGTTTAACTTTAGGCATTTTTTCCTTCCTTATATAAAATAAAAATTAATGACTTTTTCTGTATTCATTAACGGCTGCGCCGATGACGGCCGTTACGTCCCCAGATTTCTGCGGGGCAGCGGCGTTGTTAACGCCCTCTTCTTTTACGAATTTTCCGATTATTTTCCCCGCCACGCTTATGGAGATTACCATTATTATCAGAAACCCAAACACAATTCCCATGCCAAGCAGGGTAAGCACTCCGCTTTGCTCCAGCATCTCAAAAATAGTCATGTTTCCTCCTGAGTATGGCTTTATCTTACCGTAAATGGATATTGAGTTTCAAGGGGTAAAAGGGATGAAATGGGCTTTTATCTCAGTTTTTTCCGCAATTTACGCCGTTTGTTCCGTTCCGATGAGGATTCTTCTTTCGCCTGCGCGGTAACTTTCTCCCCCTCGTCGGGAAGCTTCGAGGCGACAACCAGCCAGATAACGCCGAATAACATCATCAGGAAACAGAAAATCTGCCCCGTGGAAAAACTTAACAGCGGATGGACGAAGGCGGTAGGCACCGTGCTTTTTATGATTTCCAGCGGGTATCCAAGGTGCGAATCCGGTTCGCGGAAATATTCGATAATGAAGCGGAAAAAGCCGTAGCCGAGAAAGTACAGCCCCAACAGAAAACCCTTGAACGGCTTGCGGTTGCGTAAGAGCCAGATAATCGCCCAAAGAATGACGCCTTCAAAAAGCATTTCATATAATTGGGAAGGGTGACGGGGAAGGTTTACAAACGCGCCTTTTATTATGACGCCCGTTTTCTCGGCGGCTTCCCGCACCCATGTTTCGTTCGTAGGAAGTTCCGTCGCGTCGGGAAAGATCATTCCAAGCGGACCGGTCGTAACCCTGCCGTAAAGTTCACCGTTGATAAAATTGCCCAAGCGTCCGAAGGTGTAGCCGAGCGGGACGCTTGCCGCGAACATGTCGGCGATTTCGCGGAAGTTGAGGCGTTTGACCCTCGTGTAAATGACAATCGAGAGAATGCAGAATAACGCGCCGCCGTGGTAGCTCATTCCCTGCAACCCCGTAAACCTTCCGTTTTGGAAAGGCCAGAAGATGAGCCACGGTTTAAGCCAGTATGTGCTGTCGCCGTGGTAGATTAATGTCGAGAAGAGCCGCGCACCGGCGAGAAGGGATATTATTCCCCAGAAGAACATTGATGACAAATCGTCGTCCGACATGGGGAAATTACGTTCTTTAATTTGTTTCCGGTAAAAATAAAAGGCGGTTCCAAAGGCGAGTATGTACATAAGCCCGTACCAGCGCATGGGCAGGCCGGGAATTATTTCCGGTTTTAGCCATGTGGGGAAGGGGATTGAAAGAAGCATTTTTACACCTTAAAGCCCTGCGCCGCGGCGCGGGTAAGTTTCTGTTTTACAAAATTGACTTCTTTTCTTAGTTTGGAAATTTCCAGCTGCTGCGATTTTACCGTTTCGATTAAATCGCCCTGGCTCATCGCGCCGGTATGAAGCAGGTCTTCAACATAATCCATTTTGCTGTCAAAATCGACTTCCGCTTCAAGTTCGGCTTCCTGGAAACTTTCATCTATCTGTTTTGCGTCCAGAACGTACATATCTTCCGGGCTTTGCATAATTTTATCCGCGATTCTGTAAATCGCCTGGGAAAGAATCGACTGCGGCTTGTAAAGCGTTATCGGCAGACGCGCGGCAAGGGCGGTGTCCTGAATCACGTCGCGGTATATGATGCCCATGTGTTCAATTTTTAAGTCGAGGTATTCTTCGCAGGAACGCCGTATTTTCATGGCGACGTCCGCGTGTTTCGGTTCGTCCACCATGTTCATAATAAGGCGCGGACGCAGAACTTCCAGCCTTTTGATAAATTTATCGTAAGACTCGGGATCGACCTTTTTTATTTCCGGCAGTATTTTTGGAATGTAAAGTTTATGGTGGCCTGTGGCGCTTTCCTTGCGGACTTTATCCAGATAGGCGCGGGCAGGAGATCCTTCGGCATAAGTGTTGGACATCAGGCGGAACACAGCGTTTTTAAGGAAGACATAAGCGTTTAAAACGGCGGTAACGGCGGGGGCGGATACGACGATGCCCTGATTTGAAAGAAGGAAAAAATCCAAAATAGACTGATGGGTTCCCGCCCCAAGATCGATTATCAGTATGTCGGTTTCGTCCTTTAAATCAAGCATTTGTTTTACCAGAGCTGTTCTCTGCTGGATGGAAAGGTTTGCGGTTCCGGGGATTTCGTTGTCTCCCGGGATAAAGCGAAGGCCGCGTACGTCGGTGTCGGTAATAACGTCGGCAAAATTGGATTTTGGGTTGTTAAGGTATGTCCCTATTCCCATGCGGGGCGAATGGTGGCCCAAAACAAGGT
>NZ_BDHD01000167.1:0-3636 GCF_054786075.1 Treponema sp. R6D11
AGCCTGTGTTCATATACGATGCACCTGTAAAATTGCCCGTAGATTCTTTCCTTTGTGCGGTAAATATGTTCTTCCCGTTTTTCCCTCATTATGCGTAATTTATCGATCATTTCCCTTAGGATTTTTATGTCAATCTCGGTATAAGCGGCTATTTTTTCAATAAACTCTTCAGAAAGAAAATAATAGCACTTAAGGATAAGCGCAAGAAGCTGTTTTGGGTTTTTTCTCCCTTTTATCAGGAAAAAAATCTCGGCTATTTCGGGCTCGGGTTTGTCATGCGAATAAACGGGCGCCTCTTCCCTTGTAAAATATTCCGGGATTTGGGCGTTCCACGCGGACTGCTCTGTAACCTCGTTGATGACAATCTTCATGCGGTATTCCCTTGCCGCGGTACGGATAATGTTGGTTATATACGCGTCGAAAGACGAACCCGTTTCCTTATACGTGTCTATCGCCTTATTAAGACGCGGATAAAACCAAGAGACAAATTCTTCGTATTCGTCGTTTTTCCATTTTTTTGTAATGATCTTCGCCTGGTTGTTTAACAGATAAATAAAAACCATGCCCTCAAATTTACTCCTGTTTATTTTTCTTTCAATAAACATGGAATATAAATCGTTTAATGTTTGTTCCTGCATAATTAACCTCTGCCTTTGGTATCGGACTTGGGTTAATTTGGACATAGAATAAACGGGAAAAAGACCGTAATTTGTGCGAAAAGTCATCTCGTAAGCGTTTATATGATTATTCGAAATCTTTTTTGAATGAATTTATAATTGTTTTCTTTACGTTTGAAATCTTTCCTTTCATAGTGAGACCGGACGCGTTCTTGTGTCCGCCGCCGCCGAAACTTGCGGCAATTTGAGAAACGTCAACTCTGTCCATCGACCTTAAGCTTACGGTACAGTTGCTGGAGGTCTCCTGGCGGATAATTACGACCGCTTCGACCCCGTCTATGGAAAGAAGCATTTTATTCAGGCTGTCGGAGTCCCTGCCTTCAAACCCGTATTTTTTAAATTCTTTTAACGTTTCATAACTTACAAGCAGTTTTCCGCCATAGTACGATTCCGTTCTGATAAGAATATTCCCCAAAAGAATCCTTGAATTAAGGCTTTTACCTCCGTTCATAATCCTATAAATTTCTTTTGGGCTCGCGCCGTTATGCACCATTCTCGCGGCGGCTTCAAAAACTTCAGCGTTTTTATTTGTAAGGTGGCGGAAAAATCCCGTGTCCGTGCAAAGGAAAGAATCTACGGGCAATTTTACAGGTGCATCGTATATGAACACAGGCTTTCCTACATTACCGTAAACTCGACCGCGTATATTAGTTTAAAGAGCCGACTGGATAAGGCGCGAAAGAGGCTGGAAAAAATGCGAAAACGCAAATTAAAAGTTAGGGCCTGCCCTTCCAACAGGGAAATCGCGGGCGTTATCGGCGTTACAAAAGGCTCCGTAGACTCAAGCCTTTACAAGCTAAGGGAAAAGTTAAAAGCCCTTATGAAAAAATCTACACTAAATTAAACGCGAAAACCGCCCTTTCCTCGTAATCGTTGTCCGGGGACGCGTTACACGAAGGAAAGCCGATCTGGTTCGGCGTATCGGGATAATGCTGGGTTTCTAGGCAGAAGCCGGAGTGCTTGTTATAAACGGAGCCCTGTTTGCCCGTAACATTGTTAAGGTGGTTTCCCGTATAGAACTGGACGCCCGGCTGGGTGGTAAAAACCTTCATTATCCTGCCGGAATCGGGCTCGATTACTTCGGCGCACTGGCGCAATTTTCCCTCGTCCCCGTCTATCGCGAAACAATGGTCGAAACCTTTATTGAGCAGGCCGAGATTGGCGTCTATCCGCCTGCGCTGGGTAAAATCAAAAGGGGTGCCTTTTACGGGAACAAGTTTGCCCGTGGGAATAGCGTGCCTGTCAACTTCGACGTAAGAAGAGGAATACAGAAGCACCTCATGGGAAAGTATGTCCCCCTTCCCTTCCCCGGCCAAATTAAAATAAGCGTGGTTTGTAATATTCACGGGGCAGGTCTTGTCGACCTTAACATGGTAATTGGCGAGAATTTCATTTGATTTTGTCAGCCCGTAACTTACCACGGCTTTAAGGTTGCCGGGGAAACCGCAGTCCCCGTCCGGGCTTTCAAGTTCAAAGCGCACGTAAACGCCCTCGTTTTCCTCGTAGGCTTCGGATTTCCAAAGAAGCTTGTCAAAGCCGCGCGGCCCCGAATGAAGGTTGTTCTTGCCGTCGTTTGCGGCAAGTTCGTATTTTTTATCATTAAGCGTAAAAGACGCGTTTTTAATCCTGTTGGCGAAACGCCCTATCGTAACGCCGATAAACGGCTCGTTTGTTAAGTAGCCTTCCAGCCCCGAATAGCCTAGAATCACGTCGTCAAAAACGCCGCTGTGCGAAGGCACAATCAGGCTTGTCCACGCCGCCCCAAAGTTTGTAAGCGACAATTTTAAGTCGCCCGCGCTGAGTGTCCAAAGTTTAACTTTTTTCCCGCTGGAAAGAACGCCGAAAGTCTTTTTCTCTATTTTCATAGGCTTATTATACACTTGCAGTCATTTTATGCACAAGGTATAATGGAGCCGTAAAAGTTAAAGTTTTATGAATAAATTAATTGTTTTTTGTGTAATTCTACAAATTGCCTCCGTATGTTTCGCCCAAAGCGGCGGCGTAGACCCCGTCGAAGGCTTCTGGATAAGCGTGGACGACAACACCGGCAAAATAACCGCAGGCTGGCAAATTTATCAGGAAGGCGGGAAACTTTACGGGAAAATTTTATCGATGGCGGATTTTCCAAAAGACGTAATAGCCGTCCCCTGCAAGGAAAGTTACAAAGGCTTTCCAGTAGCGGGAAAAGTAAACGCGATGCCCGTCGCCGGAACCCCATGGATTTTCGGCCTTACAAAGGGCAAAAACGGCGACTGGAGCGGCGGCAGTATAATCAACCCCGAAGACGGCAAAATGTTCAGTTGCAAAATAATTTTCCGCGCCGCCGACGGCAAAAAGTATAAAATTGACACCTTAGAAATGCGAGGCGAAATAGGGCTTGGCATAGGCCGAAGCCAATTCTGGCAAAAGTCCGACGCCGAAACCGCAAGCGGCTTGGGGCCAAAGTAACTGGATTAAATCAAGCGTTCTCCGCCACCATCTTAAAAAACTCGGCTTGTTGGGCTTTAAGCAGGGTCGGCACGTCAAGTCCGTAGGGGCAATGCTGTTTGCAATGGCCGCAGTTTGTACAGTTGTCAATCAGGCGCATGTTCTTCTGCCAATCGGGGGAGAGCCAGTGTTCTTTCACCGCCCTTTTCGCCAAAAAGGTTATACGCGCCGCGTTGTTAATGGGAATGCCCGCGGGGCAAGGCAGACAGTAGCCGCAACATCGGCAGAAACTGCCCGAAAGCTCCGCCTTGTCCTTCTCTATGGCGCTTAACAAATTGCCGTCTAATTTGGGCGGGTTGTTTTCATAAGACAAAAATTCGTCTATCTCGGACATTTTCTGTATGCCCCATATAGGGATTACATTTTCATACTGCCGCAAAAACGCGAACGCCGCTTTCGCGTTGCCAATCAAGCCGCCGCAAAGGGCCTTCATGGCGAGAAAGCCGACATTATGCTCGCGGCAAAGGGCGAC
>NZ_BDHD01000168.1:0-3624 GCF_054786075.1 Treponema sp. R6D11
GATTTATTATATTCGCAACATAATGTAATAATTGACGCGACAAAAGCTTATGAATTATCAAAACAACCTCCGGAAAAAATACTAAAACAAATATTTGATTTAGAAGAAAAAATAAAAATCCAAGAAAGTATGATTAATCCGTTAAAAGAAAAATATTTTAAAGAAGCTGAAATATTTATTGACTTTGGCTCTCAGTACGATAATCAATACAAAATTTTAAATACAGCGCATAATAATACTGATAAAAAACGACTTGAATATGAAAAACAAGACGCCATACAAAGATGGGCAAGCACTTCATATATAAATATTGATAATATCGATCCTGATGATTGCAAAACTAAACTAGCAAAAGCACAAACCGTTTTACAAGTTCTTTCTGATATTTCAAATAACGAAAACAGAATCACTTACGATAATCCTGAGTATAAAGCGTTATATACAGCTTATGAACAAAGTTTTACAAGAAAACTAAAAACGCTTGAAGCTATAGAATTGCTATCATCTGCATATACTCAAGAGTTGATATACAATAATGATATTTATCATAAATATCAAGATTATTTATTTCAACTTGGAACAAACTTTAATTACCAAAATTATACCTTACCAGAATCAAAAAACGAATGGAGAATAGAAAATGTAATTATTATTAACAATGGACGTTTAGCTTTTTCAAAAAACGGCTCTATGGTTCTTTCCGGAGTAAATTCAACACAAATAGCTTCTGTTATTGATTTTTTTAATACAACAAACCCGATAGACGGCGAGCGCTTTGAGATTTCCGATTTTGAAAAAGCTCTTAGAGATTTAAGCGCAAGAATGTCTAAGTATTTTGAGAATTCAGGCAAATTTGAGCAATGGAGTTATGCCAGAAATTATCTTCTTTCTTCTTTAATAGGCGCAAACGGTAATTTATCTTTTTTAAGTAATAATTTCTCAACAAGAGGAGCATTAAGCAGTAACGGTTCTTTAGCAGATGAAAAAATCAAACTTGATTATGATGCTAAATTAATTACTCTTGGTTCATATATGGAAGATCATTATTTTGATGATTATCCTGAAAGTTTATTTCAAAAAGCATGGAACAACTTGAATGCGGCAGAAAGGGCAGATCTTGAATTCTATGTTATTCTGACATTAACCGCAAACTGTGAATACTTTGCCGGGTTTAAAGATGTATATACTAATAATGCTTACGCATACGCAAAAAGAAAGACTGACGATTTATATTCAGAAGCAAAAGATGTTTTAGATACATGGTGGCGTATTATTGAATGGGGATTCTGGAAAGAATCTTATTCTGTAAATAAAAGTACATATGACAGAGTAAAATCGCTTTACTCCGCAACATCTAGCCGTGTTAATAACTGGATAAACGGTTTATATAGTAATTTTGATTCCATAAAGAATACATCTTCTTTATATTTAACGTCATGTAAAAATTTGGATAACTTTGAAGGTATAAAAACAGAGGAGCAAAAAGTTACTTGGAATGATATAGAAAGTTCTCTTTCATTAGCAAAAATAAAATCTGATGATATGACTATTCTAAAAACTTGCTGGGAAGAAATACAAAAAAACAATTCCAAAACAGCATACCAAGATGTTTTTTCCGCGCTTATGGGGTTGTTAAATTGGACAGATGAACAAGTACAATTATCAAAAAACAGTCTGGAAAACCAATTTTCCGTAGATATGCAAAATCAACAAAAAAATGAAGGTGTCTTTTTATCAATGGTAGACGATTATATTAACGGAAAAGCAAACATCAACAATGTTAAAACTGCGGCGGAAAATGCTTACAGAAAAATTTCATCAAAATACTATCTTGATAATATGTATGGTATTTTGGTTGACAATTTATCAATGTATACAAATACAAATTTTAATTTTGATTCATTATTTAGAGATAAAGGTGAAGAAATAATTTTATTTACAGAAAAAACAATAAAAAATAAATATAACGCGGAACTTAAAGCCAGAGAAGCTGAATGGACGATAACAAGAAAGGACTTAACGGAAAAATATAACGAATGGCAGAAAACAGCGGAACTAATTCTTGAAAATGGAAGAACAGACTGGATTGAAAGTTCTAAAAAATTACAAGACGCATATAAACAATGGAAAACGAATTTTCAAAGCGAATATGAACGCGTCAATAATGAATGGGCTTATGCATATCTTGCGGGTCTTGAAGACAAAGAAAAATGGCTGGAACAGGCGGCAGATGCCGTAAATCAAGCGTCATCAGAAGCATTTTTATCGCTTGTAGGCGCGGAAGGAGAACGTTTATCCAGATTCATGGACACAAGAGAACCTTTTGGAATCAGAGACGCGGTTCCTGAAGCTCAAGCTCTTATGGCAAATCTTTTACAATCATCAGGTATTGTTAATATGGCAAGTGCATTTAACTCATTAAACAATTATACAGGAATAACTTCTCCGCTTGTAAAACGAGGCATAGGCGGATCTTCTTCTTGGGATTCCGCGATTGTAAGATTCACGGCTTCTGCTTATGCAAAAGAAGCAAATGCGGAAATTGCGAAAAAAGAATCAAAAAAACTTGCTTACTCCGCTCGTAAATCCGCAGATGAAGCAGTCAAAGGATTAGCTAATAATGTAAATTCAGCTAACCAAAACTTTAGAGACAAAATGGATAATATGTTTATTTTTCAAGGACTCTGGAGTAAAAGCGGCAATAATTATGTAAAAGATATTATAAAAGGCTCAACGCTTTTAAAACCTGTAGTTACACAGACTGTAACTATTACAGGATACAGAAATTACATAATGGAGCCGGTAAAATTACAAACAAATTTGGACGATGATTTTCTTTCCGGCTTAAATAGCATTGCTATTCAAGAATTGATAAATAATGTTTACGTTGAAGTACAAACAATTGCAAGTGATATATTCGGATACAATCAAAAACCAATACCAATTACTAGAAGCGGAATAGAACGCGAACAGTCCCCTGGAAAATTCGGAGCACACATAGGATACGGTCCGGCGGAAAGAAACATGGGAACAAAATCCAGAGGCGATATGTTTTACGACGAAGGCAATGGAGAAATGGGACGGCTTATGTCCGATTTTCAATATTGGTTTGTCATTGATAAAATGGGAAGCGCAGAACTTACAATAGCGCCGTGGGATAAACGAATATGGGATGACGGGGGAAGCTGGTTTACAGCGCCTTCTCTTCGCACTGCCGGTACAATTGCAGGAGCTGTTGTAGCCGCAACAGTAGTCTCCGTCTGCTCATTTGGCACAGCTACGCCTGCTGCAGTTGCGGGAGTCGCGTTATCTGTCGCTATATGTTCCTCCACCGAAATTACACTAGGATTGCTTGATGTAGCTTTTGACTATAAACCCATTGATGAAGTTGCCTTTAGCGTTGGAAAAACCATATTGACAAATACCGTAACCAGCGTAATAGGAGGCGCTTTTAGCGGACTTACAACTGCTGCTGTTGGAAAAGCTGTCGGTTCATTTGATAAAGTCCTTACACAAACAATGATGTCAGGAACACAAACCCTTACAACAGGGATAGCTACAAACATGATAAGTGGAATTACTTACACTAGCGCAAATGGTTTTGGTTATTCGGGAGAAATTCTT
>NZ_BDHD01000169.1:0-3619 GCF_054786075.1 Treponema sp. R6D11
CGCTTTTTTATATTTCTTAACTAAATTTTCAACCTTAATTATCGCGCTCATTGTTTTTCCCTTTCCTTTTCCAAAATGCTTTACGCATCTCTTTCATTTCTTTATGCATTTCTTTGCGCGCCTCATGAGAAAAATGGTGATGTCCGCGCGCGCCGCCACCATGACTCATCCAATGGTCAATAATCGCATCGCCCATTTTGAGCCTCAATTCATCTGCAACACCATCAGGTATCGGCCTGTCATCCTTCATATGCTCTTGCATAGAAACTATTAGCCTGCCGAGTATATCTCTTAATTTTTCTTGCTCTTCAGCACTCAAGCAATCGAACACATTTGAAACCTCGTTTCCCGACTGCTTTTTCTCCTTGCCAGCTTTAGTGATTTTGATTATCATAACTCTCTTGTCGTCTGCTGACGGTTCTCTTTTTATAAATCCTCCTTTTTCTAATCTAGAGAGTGATTCATTAAGAGAGGAGGTGCGAATGCCAAGCAAGTATGATAAATCTTTCGTCGAAATCCCGTCGTGCATTTTCAGCATCGCTAAAATTCTGCCTTGCCCTCGCGTCGTATCTGACAGGTGCCCGCCAAACATATGACCCTGCATTTTATGCTTCTGTGTGAGCAATTGAAAGGTAGCAAACATCTCTTGTAACTCATCTCTAATATCCATAATTTTATTCCTCCTAAAAGTCTAACAGGTAACTGTTAATTATATTATAACAGGTACCGTTTGATTTGTCAAGCTTTTTTTGAAAATTTTATTGGTAAAATATAATAAAATTCGCCAAAATTAGACATAATAGTAAATATAATGCATCGCAAAAATGATTCCAAGCGAGCTTAATCATTTTTTCTCGCATTATAGTAAATAAAAGGAGCTGAAAACATATGAAAGCAACAGGAGTTGTGCGTCGAATAGACGATTTAGGAAGAGTAGTTATACCAAAAGAAATTAGAAGAACAATGAGAATCCGCGAAGGCGACCCCCTCGAAATTTTCACGAACCACGACGGCGAGGTTATATTTAAAAAGTACTCTCCCATTGGTGAGCTAACCGAATTCGCCACACAATATGCAGAAAGCCTTAGCAAAACGGCGAACAGACCGACGGTTATCACGGATAAAGACAGCATTATCGCAGTATCGGGCGCGTCGAAACGCGAGCTGAGCGACAAAAAAGTTAGCCGTGAATTAGAGGAAATCATGCGTAGCAAACAAGCCATTTTGGTCGAACCGACCGCGGATGACACCGTCCCTATTGTTGAAGACAACGAAAAATATAAAGCATCCGTCATATGCCCGATTCTTTCCGAAGGCGACAGTATTGGCACCGTCGTATTCCTAGACAGCGAAGAAAACGCGGGCAAGCCCGGCGAGGTCGAAAGCATGTTAGCTCAATCCGCCGCGGGTTTCTTAGGTAAACAAATGGAAGATTAGCTTGACTTAATAAAATTATTATGCTAAAATTATTTCATGAAAAAATTTGTCGGATTTGCATTTGCTTCTATTATATTACTATGTGGTGTTTTTGTCGCGTACGGAATTAATTATAATAAACCTGTTGCCACAAACAACAAACCCGTGGTAACTGACACGCCTTCGCCAAGCCCAACTCCAACCCCAACTCCTAGCCCATCGGGCAAACCGAAAGCGACACAAACTAACACGGCGAAGAATATTAGCATACCAATATTGATGTATCACACTTCAAAAGAAGCCGAACCGAAAAGCAGCCTAGCGCAACTTTATGTTAAACCGAGCGAGTTCGAAAAACAGGTGAGCTACTTGAACGATGCGGGGTACACAACCGTTACATTCGATGATTGGGGCAATTTGAAAAACATTAAAAAACCAGTCATGCTAACGTTTGATGACGGATATTTAGAAAATTATACTGAAATTTTTCCTATATTAAAAAAATATAACGTTAAAATCACTTTGTTCCTAACCCTTAATAATATAAAAGGCTCATTTAATGAGAGCAAAATCAAAGAGATGAGCGACAGCGGGCTTGTTAAATTCGAGAGCCATACACTAACGCATCCGAGCCTTGTGCAAGCGTCCAAAAACAACGCAACGCTAACCAAAGAAATCGGGGAGTCTAAAACCAAAGTCGAAGCGATCACAGGCAAGCCAGTTTTAGCCCTTGCATATCCAAACGGCGAATACAACGACGCGGTTATCAAAAAAACTAAAGAATATTATAAATACGGATTGCGTAAAGACGGCGGGAAGCACAACACGAACCTAAGCAATTTCGAGATTCGAAGAAGCCGCGTAAACCGAAGCACTACCCTGGCAAGCTTTAAGCAACTAGTTAAATAAAAAACCGCCGATGGCGGTTTTTATATGCGCGAATAATAACTATTTTATGCTAATAAAATATAAGTTGCCAGCATTTCTCCCAAATTTAACGGTGTATGTTTCGTTTCCTGCGTCACCACCTATATTCTCTTCGGCACAAATGATTTTTGCCGTGTCGCCGCTTATCATTTTAATACTGTTGATTTTAACAATTCTACCATTATCCCCATATCCTTCTAACACTATCTGCTTTTTATTTTTGATAGCTATAACTCCACCTTCTTCGGTTTCCTCCATGCTATTCTTCACAACTACATTAGCAAGATTTTCTATCTCTTTGTCGGTGAAGATCTTGTTAAAATACGCTTTAGCATATTCATTTATTTTTGCATAACTAATTGGGGAGCCCTTATAATATACAATATTCTCTATAATATCTCTATCGCTATTTGTTCTACTAAATAGCAATCCCTTAGCAATTTGGAATTCGTTAAGAAACTTCTTAACCTCCGCTCCGGTTATTGCTTTCGAAGCATTATCTGCCGGAACAGGGGTCTCACTAGCAACCACTGGGGCTGTTTCCGACGGCATAGGCGTCTGGCTTTCCTGCGAATTATTTCTCGCGCCCAAAGCATATGCGCCATAAGCAATCGAACATAATACAACAACGCCGAGAAAGACGAACAAACCAACTTTATTTTTCATTTGTTACCTCCAAAAATATTATAAAATAATTATATCATATATATATATATATATCAGCATGCGGTTTTCTTAAACTAACCTTAATGTTTTTGTAATATTTATTCGAATAAAGTTTTAGTATGCTGAAAGTTTTATTTTAGCTTTTTATTAAACGGCAGGTATAACTCATGAACCAACAGAGGGATCATCGACCAAAGCATAAGCACGCACCATTCTCCGCCAGAGAGCCGAACTGTTTTGAAAATTTCCGTTAAAACCGGAACTTCCGTCACAATTATTTGCAAGAATAACCCAAAAACAAACGCTGCGACCATCATGCCGTTTTCGAAAATCTTGTGCTTAAATATCGAAATTCTAACGTTTCTCATGCCGAACGCGTGGAACAGCTGAGAAACAGCCAAGGTGCAAAACGCGAACGAGCGCGCTTTTGCCGCGATATCTGGGTTTGTTTCTAACATATTTTTTATCACGCCAAAACTCCAAGAGTGCGAATAAGACGCAGGAATATAGAGATACGCCAAAATTGTCATCGCCGAAATTATCACGCCATATATAATCGTCCTTGCAAACTCTCCATTTGCAAACAGGCTCTCCGTCGCGTTTCTTGGCG
>NZ_BDHD01000170.1:0-3594 GCF_054786075.1 Treponema sp. R6D11
AAATATGCGAAAACTACAGCAAAGAATATATATCTCTCGTGCATTTGCGGCATAAACTCAAAACAAGTGAAAAATAAGATAAATCCTATGAAAAACGCCTTTTTTCGAACGTTAAGTTTTGAACCATACCATAAAAGTGCAGATAAAACGGTCGCAAATATCGGCACAACTTTAAGCAAAACAGTATAAATATTTATCTCACCCGATGCAAACTCTTTAAAATTAAGACCGAACATGCTAAAAATATTAAAAGCGTTAAGTGATGAATAATTATGAGCTCCAACTGCGCCTTTAGCAAAAGATAAAATCCATGTAGGATTTAATGTGCCAGAAAACGGATAGCAAATAATTGGCACCAAAATTAAAGATAAAATTATTCCTAAAGTTATATTTAAAATTCTTTTCTTAGGCAATTTGTGGAGTATATAGAACAAATAAATCGGCGCAAAAACAATACATTGCAGCTTAATTAGTATCGCCGCAACATACAGTATCGAAACGAAAAAATGTTTTTGCCAATCGGAAAACCTTTTAGTATCGGACGACAAAAGATAAAGCGATGAAATGATGAACACCATAGGAACACTGTCTATCTGCCCCCAAACAACCGAATCCATTATTATAGCCGGGCAAATCAAAAACATAATAACTATCAAAAATCCACGAGAAGTTTTAAATGTCTTCCTCGCGACTTTAAGCAAAATGAAAGCTAAAATAATATCACAAACTATCGCGGGTAATTTCATGACAAAAGCCTCAGCAAGCGAATACCTAGCTATATTAAAAACAACACGAACCAACCCTTGAGCATATAAAACAAACAAATATAACGGCGGATAATCGCATTTGAACAGACCTTCAGGATTGCTATATAATTTCCCCATACCATGCTTCATCATGGTATAAATCCAATCGGTGAAAATGTTTTGGTCGCCGAGTTCGCCGTATGTTATGAGGCTTGCAAATATTCTAGCTAAACATAAAACACTAATTACACTAAATAAAACTTTATATTTAGTCTGTGGAATTCTATCGCCGAAAATGACAAATAAAGAAAAGACAAGTATTAATAAAGAAAAAACAATCGATACCGCTAGCATACCTGCACGCCCTTTTGGAACACAGCTTTCGGCTCAGCATATAACTCAAGCGGAAACTTATCAAATATCGCTATATCCCCTTGTTTATCCAAATCAATGCTGCCTAAAACATCATCAACACCCAGTATTTTAGCAGGCATAGTCGTAAGCGCTTCTAACGTTTCTAACGGAGGCAAACCATTTTTTGAAGTTAAAGCCGCCGCTAAAGGCAAATGCTCAATTGGTGTTATAGGATGGTCGCTCGATATTGCAACTCTAATACCATTGCTTGCTAAAACAGCAGGAGTGTCAGCTCGCTTGTTTTCAGTTTCATATCTATTCGATCGAGTCATGGTAGGGCCTGTGATGACATCAATATTATTATCTTTTATTAAATCTAAAATTTTGTATCCTTCTGTGGCGTGTATTAGTTTGATGTCTATATCAAACTCTTTTGCTAAATTAATAGCAACTGCAATATCGCTCGATGTATGAACATGTGCGTGAATAGGTATCTTTTTATCCAATACATTCTGCAAAACCTCAGATGCTAAATCAACATCCTTAAACCTATATCTTTTGGCTTTCATTAAACCCTCGCGCAAAATACTAACAGCCTCCATGCGGGTTGTAATCCCCGATTTATGTTTAGTATTCTCACCAAAGGCCATTTTTATAGCAACACACTCATTTATGACTTCTTTAGTTCCAGTAGCAACCAAAGCAATCTGCCCCGAACAAACCGCACCGCTACCAGGAGAAATCGCAACAGTGGTAATGCCTGATTTTACCGCTACATCAAAATCCTTGCTAGAAAAATCGATGCTGTCTGTTACTCGGTATTGCGGCGTAAAAGTTTTACCATACTCATTAGCCTCTTGCCCTGCAGGTTCAAAAAGGCCAATATGTGTATGACAATCAATGAAACCAGGAACGGCATACGCTCCCTCAGCGTCATATTCGTCCTGCCATCTTGGCGCGCTAGACATATCACCAATGGAAATAATAATGCCGTTTTCAACCAAAATATAAGCGTTTTTCAGCTCTTCTCTTCCTATCGGCAAAATATGTGCATTCGTAATTAGCAAAAAACTTCTCCTATTCTAACGCTTTTTTCACTTCTCCTGCAGCGATCGCTCCATCTGCAGCAGCTGTAATAACCTGCCTCATCGGCGTTGTTCGAACATCACCAACAGCATAGACTCTGTCTAAACTCGTCTCCATCTTTCCAATAGTTTTTATAAATTTATATTCATCTAAATCTAATATATTTTGAAATGGCTCACTGTTTGGGTTAATTCCAACTGCAACAAACGCCCCCGCAACTTCTTTTTCAAATTCTTCGCCTGTTTCCTTATTCTGCAAAATTATTTTTTCTAAATTTGCGTCTCCAACAAATTCTTTTGGAACTGTATTTTTTACAATCTCGATGTTCTCGTATTTATCTAACTTGGAAACTATCTCATAATCCGCTCTAAAAACATCTCGACGTATTATTATGCTAACTTTATTGCATAGCCCTGCTAGGAACAACGCATCTTCAACAGCCGTATTTCCACCGCCTATAACCGCAACATCTTTGCCCTTGAAAAAGGCTCCGTCGCACGTTGCGCAATATGAAACGCCCTTGCCTGCAAATTCTTTCTCGCCAGCAATACCAAGCTTAGCAGAACGCGCACCAGTTGCAACAATTATTGCTTTGCAAGAATAGGTTTCATTTTTAGATATCAAGACTTTATCTTCGCCAGCAATATCGTATGTTTCTATTTCGTCATATACAATTTCAGCACCAAATCTTGTCGCGTGATTATAGAAATTCATAGCCAGATCCATACCCGAAATCCCATCAGCAAAGCCAATATAATTATCAACCTCATATGTTTTAACAACCTGCCCGCCTTGAAACTCTCGCTCGATACATATAAAATCAACACCTGCCCGAGCTAGGTATACCGACGCAGCAAGCCCTGCAGGTCCTGCGCCTAATACGACAACGTCTACTTTTCTCATAATCCCTTTCCTTTTATGTATTATTTATTAACTAGTTTATAATCTTTATTTAAATTTTTATAATCTATGTTTTCACTTATGTATATTTGATTATTTTCGTAGACAATAATAATATCTGTTCCTAATTCTTCTAGCTTTTTGATCAGCCTTTCTTGATCTCTTCCTCTTGCTGCAAATAATGCTGTAGCATATGCATCTGCCTGCGCAGGGGATTCATGTATAACGGTGCATGATAAGACTGATTCGTCTGGTTTTAGTCCATTTATAGGGTTATATATATGATCTCCGCGCTCATAATTACCAGATGTTGCGACTGCCAAATCTTTGATATCTAAAACCAATAATAAATCTTCGCTATTTGGATCTTTCAAACCAACTTTCCATTTTTCACCCAACGCAAATATGTCACCACCCGCGTTTATCAAAACATTATTAAATTTAGTATTATCCAGAGCTAAACTCAACGCATACCCTTTATGAAGCGGCTAAGGCATATATGCAACAC
>NZ_BDHD01000171.1:0-3588 GCF_054786075.1 Treponema sp. R6D11
TTCGGTACTCCCATTGCGGCGAAGAAACAACTTCCGTCTGTGGCGGTTGTTATCCACCCAACCTCCCAAAAGAAAATTTTTAAAAAAGGGGTTTTTTAGAAAGGTTTGTTTTATTATACATATTTTTTAAATTCATAAAAGTTTACAAAAAATCATATTATATTTCCACTGTCCCGTCAAAAACTTTTATACAATCACCCGTCATGTATACCGCTTCATCGGTGTAACGGATAAATAAATCGCCGCCGGGTAAGCGCACCTTAATATCAGTGTTTTTTTCGCAATATCCGTTCAGTGTTGCAGCTACTGCGCTGGCACAGGCGGCGGTTCCGCTTGCCTGTGTCTCACCGCTTCCGCGTTCCCATATACGGAGTTTTAAATGGTTTTTGTCCATTACTTTGACAAATTCAATGTTTACGCGGTCGGGAAACAGCGGATCATTTTCAAAAAGGGGACCTATTTTACTCAAATTAATATCGTCAATTTTATCGCAAAAAACTACAGCGTGAGGATTGCCCATAGATACGCAGGTAATTTCGTATCCTTCATCGCCAATGATTACCTTTTTGTTAATTACATTTTCTCCGGTTAAATTGACGGGAATATGTTCCGGGCGCAATTCAACGCTTCCCATATCAACTTTTACGGACGATACCGCTCCGTTGCGCATAGAAAGATAGAGTTTTTTTATGCCGCTTTTTGTCTCTATTTGCATATCGTGCTTTCTTACAATGTCGTTATCGTACAGATATTTTGCGACACAACGAATAGCGTTTCCGCTCATGCCGCCTTCGCTTCCGTCTATATTGAACATACGCATTTTTGCGTCGGCGACATCAGACGGCAAGATCAATACAACGCCGTCTCCGCCAACGCCTGCGTGCCTGTCTGATAAAAACACAGAAAGCGATTCAGGCGATTCAATTTCCGTATCAAAGCCATTAAAGAAAATAAAATCATTGCCGCAACTTTGCATTTTTGTAAAAGGCAGTTTTAAGCGTTCTTCTCTAAGGCGGTTAATGTCGATTAGTTCCGTGCTTATTTCGCTGTATCCCGAAAGCAAGCCGTCGGCAAGCGCGTTTGCGGTGTCAATTGATGTAAGGCATGGTACTCCAAGTGAGCAGGCTTTTCTGCGAAGTTTTACGTCGTCTAACGCAGGGTCTCTGCCTTTTTCCGATGTAGAAATAATATAACTTATTTGTCCGCTCGCTAAAAGAGTTTCCGTGTTAACTTCTTTGTTATCTGTAATTTTATCAATAGGTTTAACTTCTAAACCTTTTTCGTTAAGATAGCGTGCTGTTCCGCGTGTCGCATGAAGTGAAAATCCGCACTGAGCGAATTTTTTCGCCACATCGGTAATTTCCGCCTTGTCGCCATCGCGTACGGTTATAAGCACGCCGCCTTTCTTTTTCATTTTGTAGCCCGCGGCGACAAGTCCCTTGTAGAGCGATTCTTCAAAGTTTTTACCAATGCCCAAAACTTCACCTGTGGATTTCATTTCGGGTCCTAAATGCGTATCTACTCCGGCAAGTTTTTCAAAAGAGAAGACAGGTACTTTAACAGCGATATACGGCGGTATTCTTCCAAAGCCGGATATATACCCCATAGCGGAAAGCGTCTGTCCTGCGCTTATTTTTGTGGCAAGCTCGCACATGGGAATTCCCGTAACTTTGCTTAAGTACGGAACAGTGCGGGAAGCGCGCGGGTTTACCTCGATAACATAAATATCGTTTTCATAATAAACATATTGAATATTTACAAGCCCTTTAACTTTTAACGCCATGCATAATTTTTTTGTAACATCAAATATTTTTTCAGCTAACGCATCGTCTATGTTAAGTGCCGGATATACGGCTATGCTGTCCCCTGAATGTATGCCTGTGCGCTCAATGTGTTCCATTATGCCGGGAATGAAAACGTCTGTTCCGTCGCAGAGAGCGTCAACTTCTATTTCCATGCCTTCAAGGTACTTGTCTATCAGCACGGGGTTTTCCTGTTTTGAGCGCAGAATAATTTCCATATACTCGCGAATATCATCAGGCGAGAAAGCGATGATCATATTTTGTCCGCCCAACACATAGGACGGACGCATAAGCACGGGGAAGCCGAGTTTTTCGGCGGCGTCCAGAGCTTCTGCTTCCGTCATAATACCGAACCCTTTGGGGCGTTTAATTTGCAGTTGTTCAAGAAGCACGTCAAAGCGCTGTCTGTCCTCGCAAATGTCTATGCTGTCCGCCGAAGTGCCAATTATATTTACGCCGCGCTCGTGCAATTTTTTTGTCAATTTAATCGCCGTGCCGCCGCCAAACGCCACAATGACACCTAGCGGCTTTTCAATGTCAATTATGCTCATTACGTCGTCAATGCAAAGCGGCTCAAAATAAAGTCTGTCGGCGGTGTCAAAGTCGGTGGATACTGTTTCGGGGTTATTGTTAATTACGATTACCTCGTACCCCATGTTTTTAAGTGTCCATACGCAATGCACGCAGGCGTAGTCAAATTCGATACCCTGCCCAATGCGGATAGGTCCGCTTCCAAGCACGACAATTCGTTGTTTGCCGCTTTTTTGGATAAATGGCAGGGCTTCGTTTTCAGTCCCATTCTGAATAGAGTAAAAATACGGCGTTTTTGCTTCAAATTCGCCTCCGCAGGTGTCTACCATTTTGTATATTAGTGGGGTATTTGCAGTCATAGCTTATTTATACCATATTGTGGGGGTTTGTTCCAGAAGACATTCACACAAAGAGAGAGATGATTGTTTAAAAAAGGCGAGTCTTGCGACCCGCCCTTTTATTATGCGGAATTTTTTTGTTTATTACGGTAATGTTGGCGCGGTCGAAGACGTATTGAACGCTATCTTGTATGTGCCTCTGCCAGAAGAATCATATGGCGTTACTTTTATGTAGTATTCTTGAGCGACAATTAAAGTCCTACTGATGTATTTGGTAGAGCCATATATATTTGTCTCACTGCCAACCGTATTTAAACCGCTATCATACAGTTGGACATACATATCATACAGTGTGCCGAAACTGATATGTATGTACTGTGTAGTATTGGTTGCGGTAAACTTAAACCACTGTTCGCCGCCTGCTGAGGCAATATTACCGTCAGCCCAATTATTGATAGTAAGTATCGTAGTATTGTTTAGTAGTATGGGTATCGAATTGAACGCTATCTGGAATGTACCATTGCTTGAATATGGCCATACCCTTATATAGTATGTATCTCCGACAGTTAGTGTTCTGGAAATATTTTTTTCATAGACAGCTAAATTTGTTTTGTTTCCAATATTATTACCATCACTATCATAAATTTGAATATATAAACCGGAATAAGTATTCAACGTGCCAAAAATGACATGTATATATTGTGTAGAGGCGGTTGCTATAAAATTGAAACACTCCTCCTTGTTTGGTGATGGGGGAAAAACTCCGTCAGCCCAAAAATTTACAGTAAGCGTAGTTGCATCGGGTGGCCACCCCACAAGAGGCAATGACGTAGACGGATTTAACGCCATCTTTTAAGGACCGCCGCTGCTGGTTGGGGGCATTATTATATAATACTCCTGTTCGGCAGTTAATGATT
>NZ_BDHD01000172.1:0-3582 GCF_054786075.1 Treponema sp. R6D11
CCGCCGAATGATAATTTGCCCAAATCAAGCAACAGACCGCCAATGGTTGTTCCTATAGGTTTCCAATTTTTAACACTCATAAGAAAAGTATAGCATGTTAAGGCATAAAAACAAGTCCAAATTACCCTATCTTCAATTTTTAATAATTATTTACACTACCGTATGCCGTTGGCGGGCTATTGTGAATTGGACGTACTTTGACAGTGCGTTTTGAATTGGTACGCCGAATTTATCGGGTAATTTCATTCTGCATCGGAAGGCTTTTATTGCCGTGTCCGCAGCATCTTTAAGACGAGGGTCGATGCAAACAATGATGTCATTGTTCCATTTGATAATTGACGGTTGCCCCTTTTCTTCTATAAGTTGCAAATAAATCTGAATGCGTTTTTTGCCTATCGTATCTTTTTCATAATTAACGCCATAAGTGCATTTATCTTCTCCGGCTGTTCTTATGGGATCTATTTTGGACGAGTCTTTAATAATCTGGGACAGGCGGTCTTTATAATTTGTCCAATTCCATTTTTGGGCGGCTTTTTTTATCTCTTCCTTTGATATTGGCTTGCCGCCCTTGATGAATTCATCTGTTGTCTTTAAATATTCTTCGGTTAGATCGTCAAAAATATCTTTGTATGTCC
Organism: Treponema sp. R6D11; assembly: GCF_054786075.1. Classification (NCBI taxonomy): domain Bacteria; kingdom Pseudomonadati; phylum Spirochaetota; class Spirochaetia; order Treponematales; family Treponemataceae; genus Treponema; species Treponema sp. R6D11. The sequence goes on from NZ_BDHD01000172.1 coordinate 636, forward strand.
GATAACTGACAAGCCCGCCTTCTTTCTTTGCGGCAGACGGTTCCAGAAACGGAGCTTTTGACTTGATCACAGAAAGTATCGTAGAAATTATGCTGTCCATCTTAGGGTCGTCATCGCTGGAAAAAGTGTAATCTCCGCCTAAATACTTAAAAGAAATTGTTTGTAAGCCGTTCTTTTTTTCAGTTATGCCTATTGCAAGCACAGACGAAATCGCCGCAGCCCAAAATATGTTTCCGTCCGGCGTATACTTTGGAGCCGGAATTTTTATCGCAGGATCGTTTATAAAAACGAGCAGTCTTGGGGAGTATTCGGTTAAAATTTCCTGATATTCTGCCATTTACCCAAAATAATATTTTCTTTTAGTTCGCCAATCTATAATAAAATATTGATTAATGCAAATATGTTTTAATTACCTGTATACATCGTTTTAATGGCATATTATAATTATATAAATTATGAATATAGACAAATTTACAATAAAAGCTCAGGAAGCCCTAAACGAAGCGGCGAGCTTGGCACAGAAAAACGACCATTCTCAAGTTGAAAGTGAGCATTTGCTTTTGGCGTTGTTGCGGCAGGAAAACGGAATTGTTCCGCCAATTATTGAGCGGATAGGGGGCGATGTCGCCAAGCTCTCCTCCGATGTCGAGGAACTTGTAAACAAAACGCCTAAGGTTTATGGGGAAGCGGCACAGGTTTATTTCTCTCCGGCGTTGACTAAGGTTTTGGCAAAAGCAGAGGGTGAGGCTTCGGCGTTAAAAGACGAATATGTTTCCTCTGAGCATATCTTAATCGCAATTGCGGCAAGCGAGAGTAAGACGGCGGCACTGCTTAAAAAAGCTGGCATAAGCAAGGACGCAATTCTTGGAGCGTTGAAACAGGTGCGGGGAAACGCCCGTGTAACCGATCAAAACCCCGAAGAAAAATATCAGGCGTTGGATCGCTATTGCAGAGACCTTACCGCTCTTGCCCGGCAGGAAAAACTTGATCCAGTAATCGGGCGAGACGAAGAAATCCGCAGATGTATGCAGGTTCTGTCACGCCGCACAAAAAATAATCCAGTCCTTATCGGCGAACCCGGCGTTGGAAAAACGGCGATAGTCGAAGGGCTTGCACGGCGTATTGTCGCAGGCGATGCGCCGGAAGGCTTAAAAGGTAAAAAACTTCTCTCTCTTGATATTGGCGCTCTTGTCGCCGGAGCGAAATTCCGAGGTGAGTTTGAGGAACGCTTAAAAGCCGTTATCCATGATGTGCAGGCGGAAGACGGAAAAATTATTCTTTTCATTGATGAGTTGCATACCCTCGTGGGAGCCGGAGCTGCGGAAGGAGCGACTGACGCATCGAACTTGCTTAAACCCGCTCTTGCCCGTGGCGAACTTCGCTGTATCGGTGCGACTACTTTGGACGAATACAGAAAACATATCGAGAAGGATGCCGCCCTTGAAAGGCGTTTTCAGCAGGTGTATACGGCGGAGCCTTCCGTAGAAGATACGATTGCTATTTTGCGTGGGCTTAAAGAGCGGTACGAAGTCCATCACGGCGTGCGAATTAAAGATGAGGCTCTTGTGGCGGCGGCAACTTTGTCCAGCCGTTACATTACAAGCCGATTTTTGCCCGACAAGGCGATTGACCTTGTTGATGAAGCCGCAAGCCGCCTTAAAATGGAATTGGACAGCCGCCCCACGGAGCTTGATAAACTGGAGCGTAAACTTTTACAGCTTTCAATAGAAAGGCAGGCTCTTTCACGAGAAGATGATGCGGCTTCCAAAGACCGCCTTACAAAACTGGAAAAAGAAATCGCAGACCTTACAGCCGAGCGTAACTCGATGAACGCCCGATGGGAAAACGAAAAAATCGACATTCAAAAAATCCGTGAAATTAAACAGCGGATAGAAGAACTGAAAATTGACGAGACTCGCTATGAACGTGAAGGCGATCTTTCAAGAGCGGCGGAAGTAAAACACGGCAAAATTCCCGAAGCGCAAAAACAGCTTGCCGCCCTTACGGATCAAATGGAGAAAAAAAGGGAGAACGCAAAAGGCGGCGAGGCTTCCGCTCTTTTACGCGAGGAAGTAAGCGAAGAAGACATTGCAAGCGTCGTGTCAACGTGGACGGGTATTCCCGTCTCTAAGATGCTCTCCGGCGAATTGCAAAAATATTTGGACTTGGAGAAGGCTCTTGAAAAGCGTGTTGTCGGTCAAGGTGAAGCCCTTGCCGCAGTCGCCGACGCAATCAGGCGGAACAAGTCCGGGCTTTCCGATGCGGCTCGCCCGTTGGGGTCTTTCCTCTTTTTGGGACCGACTGGCGTGGGAAAAACGGAACTCGCCAAAACACTGGCGGATTTTTTGTTCAATGACGAAAAAGCCCTTACCCGAATTGACATGAGCGAGTACGGAGAAAAACATTCGGTAAGCCGCCTTATCGGAGCTCCGCCCGGATATGTTGGTTATGAGCAAGGCGGTCAACTTACAGAAGCGGTTAGACGCCGCCCCTACAGCGTAATTCTTTTTGACGAGATTGAAAAAGGTCACCCCGAAGTTTTTAATGTGTTTTTGCAAATACTCGATGACGGTCGCCTGACGGACGGACAGGGGCGAGTTGTCGATTTTAAGAATGTAATTATCATTATGACAAGCAATTTGGGATCGGACTTGATACTGGAAGCGAAAAAACCTGAAACCTTGCGTGACTCTTTGATGGAACTTTTGAAACGCAGTTTTAGACCTGAATTTATAAATCGAATTGACGAGACTGTAATTTTTAACCGTCTTGGCGAAGGCGAAATAGGCAAAATAGTTGATATTCAGTTAATGCGTCTTTCGGCTCGGCTTGCGGAGCGGAAAATTACGCTTGTACTGACGGATGCGGCAAAGACCCTGCTTGCGGAGCGTGGATACGACCCAATGTTTGGAGCACGTCCGCTAAAACGGACGATTCAAAGCGACCT
>NZ_BDHD01000173.1:0-3538 GCF_054786075.1 Treponema sp. R6D11
TCTCGCCCGTCAAAGCCGATTCTTCGATTTTTAAGTTTGCAGATTCCATCAAAAGCAAGTCGGCAGGGATTTGCCTACCAGCCTCTAAGATCACTATATCTCCTACGACAACATCACTGGCTGGAATCTCTTTTATTTCGCCATCTCGTTTGACTAACGCGAGCGGGGCGGACATCTTCTTCAAAGCAGCTAGGGCTGCCTGCGCCTTTCCCTCTTGGATGACCCCTATAATCGCATTGAGCAGGATAACCGCCAGTATAACGAAGGCGTCGCCAACGGAATGCTCCCAAATAGAAACCGCCATCGCGATCAATAATATGTATATCATCGGCTCGTTTAGCTGAGCTAAAAACATCTGCACATACGTCTTCGGCTTTTTCTCCCGCAACTCGTTCCTGCCATTCGCCGTCAAAAGTTCTTGCGCACGTTTTTCTGTTAGTCCTTTAGTATTCGCCAACGCTTTCTCCTAGTCGTTTTATATGAGTAAATTATACCAAAAAGTTAGGCAAAATGCAAGCTTTCGCAAAATGTTATATAATACAACAAAGATCCGTTCAAATCACCAAAAAACAACACAAACTCGTTTTGTAACATTTTTGTAAAAAAGTATTGACAAAAATTTACATATGTAGTATAATATAGGGGCAAAGTAGCTGTTTGCTGAGGAAACGACGCTTATAGCTATGGGGGAGCAAAAATGAATAGAAAACTTATAAAGGCGGTGGAGCCTTTGGTTTTCTAAACAACAATAGAGTGTACTGTATTTCGGGGGACTTGCAGTACACTCTTTTTTTGTCTTGGTTTGCGAGCGTGCCGAGCATAGCGAGAGCATGCGACACATAGCCAAGACAGTTCTTTGGAGGAGCGTTTGTCGATGCTCTAAATAGATGAAAAAACGCGAATGACAAAGAATTCTAAATTCCCTCTATCAGCTCATATAGCTTTGCAAATGCATCGGAAATCGCTCCGACATCATCTATTATCCCGAGCCGAACAGCCTCTTCGCCGAAAAGAATCGTGCCTATATCATTTGAGATTTGTCCTGTCGCGGACGTTAACCTCTTTAGCTTTGGTATCGTTATTTTTGCATTGCGTTCAATAAAACTAAGCACCTGCTGCTGCACTTTTTCGAAATATTCATATGTTTGGCTCGCACCAATTATCGTCCCCGACATTCGTATAGGGTGCAATGTCATCGTTGCTGTCTTGGCTATATAACTATGATTCGCAGAGACCGCCAAAGGCACGCCAATCGAATGCCCTCCCCCTATGACAATCGAAACAGTCGGCTTTGAAAGCCCCGCAATCATCTCAGCAATCGCAAGCCCCGCCTCAACATCCCCGCCGACAGTGTTTAATATAATCAAAAGCCCTTCTATCTCGGTATCCTGCTCGACAATCGTGAGTTGCGGAATGACATGTTCGTATTTAGTCGTTTTAGTTTGGCTCGATAAGGAGGCGTGCCCCTCAATCTGCCCGATAATGTTTAGGACATGCACCCTGTGTTTGGCTTTTTCTGGCGACGAAATAATTCCGTCGTCCTTAGCATTATCCACAGTTTCGCATGTCTCGCATGTTTCTTCTGCCGACTCTTCTTCCGGCTCGTTTTTAAAATCTTTCATAACTATATTATACCCAAAAAAATCCTATTCACTCTTGACATACGAATTATTTAATAATATAATGTAGATAATAAAAGTAAACAAAGGAGCGGAAATATGAAATTAGCTATTAACGGTTTTGGAAGAATTGGCAGATTAGTGCTTCGCGCAGCAATCGAACAAGGCAAGGAAGTCGCGGCGATTAATGACCCGTTTATCTCGCCAGATTATATGGAATATATGATTAAGTACGACACTGTCCATGGGCGTTTTGATGCAATCATAACAACAACGGAAAACGGCATCACAATCAACGGCAAAGAAATCAAAGTTTATAACGAGCTAGATGCTAAAAATATTCCTTGGGGCGCAAATGATATAGATATCGTTATCGAAGCTTCCGGCGTATACACGACCACAGAAAAGGCAAACGCTCACTTAGAGGCTGGCGCGAAAATGGTTCTTATCACGGCTCCATCAAAAGATGCGCCTATGTTTGTTATGGGGGTTAACAACGAAACTTACGACCCATCAATGAAAATTATCTCAAACGCGAGCTGCACGACAAACTGTCTAGCACCGCTTGCTAAAGTTGTTCATGATAATTTTGGAATTTTAGAAGGCTTGATGACGACTGTCCATGCAACAACGGCGACACAAAAAACCGTTGACGGACCATCGAAAAAAGATTGGCGCGGTGGCAGAGGTGCGGCGTTCAACATTATTCCTTCTTCAACCGGCGCGGCTAAGGCTGTTGGAAAAGTTATACCTGACCTAAACGGAAAACTAACGGGCATGGCATTCCGCGTTCCAACTGCAGATGTTTCTGTTGTTGATTTAACCGTTAGATTAGAAAAACCAACCGATTACGACACTATCAAAGCAACAATCAAAAAAGCAAGCGAAAACGAACTAAAAGGTATCCTAGCATACACCGAAGAAGCAGTCGTTTCAAGCGATTTCATCCACGATCCGCACACATCGATCTTCGATGCAGGCGCGGGGATCCAATTGTCAGACACATTTGTGAAACTTGTTTCATGGTATGATAATGAATGGGGTTATTCTTGCAAAGTTCTTGATTTAGCTGATTACGTTTGGAATAAACAATAAAACAAAAGCGGGCTGATGCCTGCTTTTTTAATGCATAAAAATATAAGAAAATGCAAACAATATGCCAAAAGGAGAAAATTATGAACAACAGAAAAAAGACTTGGCTGATTGTTTTGTTAACATTTATTTTTATCGCCGCGATTGTTTGGTTTGTCGCAATGGCTAACAAAGACAAAGACCTGCCAAGAGCAACTACATATGTAAATTTTTGTCAATACTTTTTTACAAAAATGTTACAAAACGAGTTTGTGTTGTTTTTTGGTGATTTGAACGGATCTTTGTTGTATTATATAACATTTTGCGAAAGCTTGCATTTTGCCTAACTTTTTGGTATAATTTACTCATATAAAACGACTAGGAGAAAGCGTTGGCGAATACTAAAGGACTAACAGAAAAACGTGCGCAAGAACTTTTGACGGCGAATGGCAGGAACGAGTTGCGGGAGAAAAAGCCGAAGACGTATGTGCAGATGTTTTTAGCTCAGCTAAACGAGCCGATGATATACATATTATTGATCGCGATGGCGGTTTCTATTTGGGAGCATTCCGTTGGCGACGCCTTCGTTATACTGGCGGTTATCCTGCTCAATGCGATTATAGGGGTCATCCAAGAGGGAAAGGCGCAGGCAGCCCTAGCTGCTTTGAAGAAGATGTCCGCCCCGCTCGCGTTAGTCAAACGAGATGGCGAAATAAAAGAGATTCCAGCCAGTGATGTTGTCGTAGGAGATATAGTGATCTTAGAGGCTGGTAGGCAAATCCCTGCCGACTTGCTTTTGATGGAATCTGCAAACTTAAAAATCGAAGAATCGGCTTTGACGGGCGAGA
>NZ_BDHD01000174.1:0-3530 GCF_054786075.1 Treponema sp. R6D11
TTTCCCTCTTTTGGTGAATATAGCCGCGTTATTAATTTTATGCGCGGGCGCGTGGTTTATTTTCTACTTTAACGGTAAAAAAGACGTGCAGGTAAGGCAGGGATTGGGCGCTTACGATTTAACGGAAAAGGCGTTAATTAATGAAATAAAAAAAGATTCGGCGATGACAGAGCTTGAGCATTTATCGAACGATCAGGACAAGGCAGCCGCTATCGAAGCGCAGTTGGCGGGAGGGCTTACGGCAATCAGCGATCTTATAAGGGACGCGAAGTATGATCAGGCGGAGGAGAGCATAGAAAATTACCGTTATATTAACAATGCGGGGGTTTTTCCGTCTTCACGGACGGCTCAGGCAAAAATAGATTTTTACAATAAAGCGCTTGATTCCATGGAGACGATGATAAAGCATCTTCGCGTAACAGGCGGCGCGGACAGTTTGGAATTGTTTACAAAAAACGAACAACTGGAAAAAAAAGTAAACGAAATGCAGAAAAATCTCGATTCGTTCAGCGCGGGCAGTTCCGGACAGGCGCGCCGGCTTAAAGAACTGGAAACTAAATTGGAAACGACAACCGCGGAAAAAGACAAGGCGATAGCGTCCCTTGAAGCCGATAAAAGCCGCCTTACGCAGACGGTGTCCGACCTTAACGACGTTACCGCCGGAAAAGACCAGAAAATCGCGGAACTTCAAAGCCAGCTTGACATCATCCGCCAGCTTTTGAAAGATTAGTTATTCTTGTTGAGGGGTTGTTATTCCGTCCGGTACTTTGTTAAATCCGGGAGTTTGTCCAACGTGATTACCGACGGGTGGCTATATACTTTTTTCTTGTGTGCGTTTTTGTTATGATATTCCCCGGAGAAAAAATTATCTTTATTCGATTCGCCCGCTTTTTTACTGTCGTTCCATGTCATGAACCATGACCACATGGCTCCGTCTTTAACGCAGTCGTCAGGATCGGGGATTTTTCCGTTTTCTGAAAGGGCGACCATGTATTCTTTATCGCCCATTTTTTTTGTCCGGTTAAACTGATCCTGTAGCGAAGAATAATTGTCCGCGTAAATATCCCTGCCTATAATGTCAACGGTTTTTGGGTCGGGAAACCAGCTTTCGCTGTCCCCGTTCCATACCCAAATAAGGTTATCCAATCCTTTTTCGTAAGTTAAATAATCCCACATGAATTCCCACAGCGCGATATAAGGTTTGGAACCGCTTGCCCCCCACCAGAACCAGCCGCCAGAAGCTTCATGCAACGGCCGCCATAATACGGGAATGTCTTTTTCTTTAAGCGTCTGTAGACGCAAAGCTAACACGTCAAGGTCTTTTAGAATTTCCTTAAAAGCGGCGCTTTCCGTATCAAGCTGGTAATTTTTCCATGGAATGCGGAAGGACGTTTTATTTGTATAAAATTCATTTTTCTCGCCCGCCCGCCAGTGCCAGCAGAATGTGACAATGCCGTGAACGGACGGTTTTTCCGGCAATAATACCTTGCCGTTATTTTTTCCTTCCCACCATTCAACGGCTTCGTTAACCTGTTCCCTGCCGTTCATGAAAGGCATATATGTTAATGAGAGCATGATAAAATCAAAACCTTTAATTGCTGGATATTTTCCGGTATCTGAATATACGCGGGATATCATGTCTATCTCTTCGTTGGTAGTCCATGACGTGTCCATCTGGCCGGAAATAATATACTTTCCATATACGTCGGACAGGTAATTTAACAGCCGTTTTTTGTTAGGTGATGATTCAGCAGGAGGCCGCACCGGTTTTTGCTTGGGCGCGGAAGACGGGGTGTCAACAGGCGGCGGCGTCGTGTTACATGAAAAAATGGATAACATTGCCGCCAGAAAGAGAACGCCTGTTGATTTCATTGTTTATTCCCAACGAATATTTCCGATGAAAACAGGGCCTTTGTAATTGGTCCTGTAGCCGACAATGCTTAAAAGCATATTATCAACCGGTTTGGCTCCTCTCGCCACCAGCGCTACAGTCGCTTTTACAAATCCGTTGGGAAGTTCTTCTACGGCTTTAATTGAATCCGCCATATTTTCCGCCAACGCGGTTTTACCGCTATAAATTATTATTTTACTCTTAAATTGGCCGCCTTTGGAAAAAGTCGGATTGTAATAAAAATCAAAATAAAATTTTCTTATGTTTTCAAGCGGAGGATCAAAATTTACCCTCATTTTAGGCTCTGACCAATCGGAATTAGCGTCCTTTGAAAAGTCAACGTCCATCCTTAACATTCCGCTTCCCAAGGTTTTATCATCACGGCTTAACGCCGCAGTTCCGTGAAAATCCCAATACTCTTCCGGAGCCATAGCCCAGCCCGCCGTTCCCGCCGCGGCATCGGAAAAATCACAACTGAACTTGACGGCCGGTGCGGCTTTTTCCTCAGTCTTCCCGCCGCCGCTTGACGCGCAGGAACCGATTAATACCGCGATCATCAGTAAAACGACAGATGTTATTACTACGTTCTTTTTCATAACCCACCTCTTGAATAAAGATTTTACGGCCTAAATGCCGTTTTTTCATTATACAATAGTTTGTTTTTCCGGTCAACAATTAATTTTTTAACAGTTGGGCGTATTCCGCTTCGTAGCGTTTCAATCGCGGATTGTCGGGGGAAATGGCGAGGGCCTGCCTTAGATAGTGGACCGCTCTGCGTTCTTCCCTTCTGCGGTTGTAAATTTCAAACATGGCAATTAACGCGTCAAGGTTGCGAGGGTCTTCAAAAAGGCTGGAGCGAAGGTCTCCGAGAGCCGCCTCTTCGTTTGTCTGGACGCGGCTTCGCAGAAAAAAATACCGGCTCTTATCCGCGCCGTCGCTTGCCGAAGCAAGACGGTTTTCCAACAACCTTGATGCTTCGTCCCTTCTTCCGTTATCGATTAACGCCGAAATATAGATGGCGATATTTTCATTTTTAGAGCTGTCTTTTTCATACAGTTCGCGCGCGTAAGAAAGCGCTTTTGCGTTGTTGTTCAAACCGTGTTCCACGCTGTACGCGTCCTGAAGATCCTGTACCGTTCTGCGGAGCGGAAGTATCTTGTTTAAATATCCCTGCGCCTCTTTCCAGTTTTCCCGACGGATGGCGTCGCGAAGGCTTAGGCTTAAGACCGTAACGGAAGAACCGGACAACTGACGCAGGCGGTCAAGGAGCGCCCTGCCTTCTTCCTGATCGGAAGCGCGGGATGAATCCATAAGAAGCCCCGCCGCGTAAACGATAGCCTCTTCATCGTCGGGATTGGTACGGAAGATCGAGCGCAGATAATTTAATGCCGAGTCGCGGTTTTTATTTCCTTCCGCCTGCAACCTCGCGCGTTGGAAAGGATACGTCCTGTTGTTGGAGTTAATCGACTCGTAAGTGTCAAGAACCGTGTGCGCCTGCGCGAAATTACCCTGTCCTATCAGTATATGCGCCTTCATCAAAAAAAGACCCCCGTTGCGCGGTTCGTTCTTTAAAATGTAATCTACAACCGACAGCAAGGCTCCCGCCGGAGGACTCGCCGAAGAAATACGGGACCTTGTA
>NZ_BDHD01000175.1:0-3476 GCF_054786075.1 Treponema sp. R6D11
GCTTGGAATGAGCCTGTCACTGAAAAAACCTTCTTCCGCCGCGTAAACACTCATTTCTTCGTTTTGAAAATATTTACTTTGTTCTTGAGACATTCTATACCATTTTTTCTGAATATCAATAGTAGGATATAACACGCCAACTTTAAAACTAACGCCGAATATTTTATTTGGAGACCATTTTTCGGCAAGAATATTAAAACCAAATGTATAAAAAAAGAATCTCCAATCTTCTATATTGCCGTACCTGTTTATATCGAATGTAAATTCAGGTCCGATATAAATATCCAAGGGAACCTTAAATACAATACTTGTATACAGTCCTGGGTAAACATCATTGGTATCGCTAAAAGACTTATTTCCGTAAAGAGATAATCGCCCTCCAAATTCTGCGCCTATTCTAAAAAATACGGTTTTTTCCTTTTCAGGTTTTTCTGTTTCTTCTTCTTCCTCTGCTACTACTGCTTTTTCTCTTTCAGGTTCGGGTCTTTGTTTAAACGCAGTTTTAGTCTCAGGTTCAGCTTCAGGTTCTTTATATTGATTCGGTTGTGTAACGGCAAAAACATGTATATTTACCCACTGAGATCCTTCGGCGGGTCTTCCAAGAATATCATACGGGATTACGCGAAAACGATAAGGTCCGGGAGACAGAGAAACTTCGATAAAATGCGCTTTTGTAAATTCTTTTAAATACGGAGTATATGTTCCATTAATTTCTTTTTCAAAAACAACTTCATACTGTAGAGTATGTTCGCCCCCTTTCCATACAAACCGTTGAACATATTTAACTTCATCGCCTTTTTCTTCAATAAAATAACCCGATGTCTGCGCCGAAAGAAAAGAGGTAAATACAAATAAAATTATCGCAAGTAATAAATACTTTTTATTATTAATTGCCATATAAAATACCTGCATCTTCAATTTCAACCGGAGTGGGAGCGGGGAAATTTACCGTAAAAATATTATCCGTTGTTTTGCCATGTTGTTCGATAACATTATTACGTCCCACTCTTACCGCTTCTACTTGCCATACAAATGTCCCTTTTTCCAGCAAACGCAAATTATCCATTGTATAGCGAGTGCCTCTGTTTATCGTTGTACGAAGAATTTGCCGCCTTCCGTCTGCGGTCTGTTCATAAAGAGTTAAAATATAAGCGTTTGCCCCGCGTACCGACGACCACCTGAAATTAATATTTCTTTGAGACAGAAGCTGTTCAAAACCATAAATTGCTCTCTGCGCAGGCTGAATAATTTGCGGAGCGGCAAACAACGCGGGAGGCGGCGGAGCTTTTTCGGGAGGCGGTTTTACAGGCTCAGAAGCCTGCGCTTGAACAGCGGGTATTGATGTTGTCGGCAGAGGACTCTCCATGAGAACTTCTCTGGGTACTTCGGGCGGCGGTTTTACAGGCGGCGCTTCTTCTGCAAGCCACTCTGCAATACTGCCGTTTTGAACAGGTTCGACTCTTCCCGATCCGTGTTGTTCTATTCGGAAAAAAGAGGTATTGGAAAAAACAGGACTACTGCTATAAGGCAGCGGAAGCCCTAGCATTACGCGCCAATACCATAATCCCCGCCCCAAATCATTTACAGAGGCGGAAACAGCGGACGTACTTATATTAATACGCAGACCTGAAAAATCCGGCGAGGAGCTAACCTGTAAAATGTAAGATGTCGCTTCCTCTACGCTTGTCCATTGGAAATTTAACGACGGAAGCTCTTCACTGTAATGAAAAACGCTGTTTGCGGCTGGACTTAAAAGACGAGGTTCCGCTATTTTACGCAGAGGCACTTCCTCAACAAATTTCTGGACGCTTTCGTAAACTTTTACAGTCGCCTCTCCTTTTTCCGGCACAGCGGCGCGTAAAACAGTTCCCGGTTCTGACTTTATTTCCTTCCCATTTAAATTGAGAGAAACTTTTTCCGCTCCCTTTTCGGCAAAAACGGCTACAGTTCCCGAAGTCATTATAATTTGCAAGCCTTCGCCATCGGGGGAAAGGACGATACGAATAAGAGTGTTCTCGTCTAATTCTATGCTATTACCTTTAATGTAGAGAGTCGCGGCGGAAATATCAGCAACACGAATTAAATCTCCCACATATACAGGCGATTCTGTATTTAGCCTGTCCCAAATAACGCGGTCGCCAAGCCGTCTTTGGACTGTATTTTTTTTAATTATAACAGTTCCGGCAGGCTCGACATTTTGCAATTTGAACGTATTTAACAAATCCAATCGAAATAAATAAAGACTTACAACGGCAATAAAGAGAAAAAAAACAATTATAAATAAATCAAGAAAACGAAAATCGCTTCTTTTTTTATATCGCGCTTTGTTGCCCATTTTTTATTTTGCAGCCTCGCCAATTTTATATTTCTTTTCATCAGCGTTTACGTCTACTTTTCCAAGATCGGGCGGATCAATTCCCAAGAGCGAGCGGACTTCATTTAATGTTTGAGGTCCTCTGTCTTCTCCGGCAAAATTAACAACGGCAAAAATACGCACGGGCTTTGTTTTTCCTTTAACGGATACCGACGGCATTTCCTCGCTCCCACTCCGGTTGAAATTGAAGATGCAGGTATTTTATATGGCAATTAATAATAAAAAGTATTTATTACTTGCGATAATTTTATTTGTATTTACCTCTTTTCTTTCGGCGCAGACATCGGGTTATTTTATTGAAGAAAAAGGCGATGAAGTTAAATATGTTCAACGGTTTGTATGGAAAGGGGGCGAACATACTCTACAGTATGAAGTTGTTTTTGAAAAAGAAATTAATGGAACATATACTCCGTATTTAAAAGAATTTACAAAAGCGCATTTTATCGAAGTTTCTCTGTCTCCCGGACCTTATCGTTTTCGCGTAATCCCGTATGATATTCTTGGAAGACCCGCCGAAGGATCTCAGTGGGTAAATATACATGTTTTTGCCGTTACACAACCGAATCAATATAAAGAACCTGAAGCTGAACCTGAGACTAAAACTGCGTTTAAACAAAGACCCGAACCTGAAAGAGAAAAAGCAGTAGTAGCAGAGGAAGAAGAAGAAACAGAAAAACCTGAAAAGGAAAAAACCGTATTTTTTAGAATAGGCGCAGAATTTGGAGGGCGATTATCTCTTTACGGAAATAAGTCTTTTAGCGATACCAATGATGTTTACCCAGGACTGTATACAAGTATTGTATTTAAGGTTCCCTTGGATATTTATATCGGACCTGAATTTACATTCGATATAAACAGGTACGGCAATATAGAAGATTGGAGATTCTTTTTTTATACATTTGGTTTTAATATTCTTGCCGAAAAATGGTCTCCAAATAAAATATTCGGCGTTAGTTTTAAAGTTGGCGTGTTATATCCTACTATTGATATTCAGAAAAAATGGTATAGAATGTCTCAAGAACAAAGTAAATATTTTCAAAACGAAGAAATGAGTGTTTACGCGGCGGAAGAAGGTTTTTTCAGTGACAGGCTCATTCCAAGC
>NZ_BDHD01000176.1:0-3459 GCF_054786075.1 Treponema sp. R6D11
GGCTGGATACGGCGGCGGATTATGTTCCTTCTTTGGAAAGGCTCAGAATAGGAAATGACGCCGCAGCTGTGCTGGCTTTTAATAAAGCGCTAATTGACGCTGTTCACGACGTATGCGCCTGTTTTAAGGTGCAGATTGCTTATTACGAAGAAATGGGGCTTGAAGGGCTACATACCTACTCTGAAACGTTAAAGTACATACGCTCTAAGGACGGACTTGTAATTGCCGACATAAAACGCGGCGATATTGCCGATACAGCCAAACGCTACGCAAAAGCTCACTTTTCAGGCGATTTTGAGGCTGATTTTGTTACTTTAAGCCCTTATATGGGCATGGATTCAATTGAGCCGTGGCTTAAAGAAGCCGGAAATTCAGGCAAAGGCGCATTTGTTTTAATGCGGACAAGCAATGCCGGAATGAAGGACTTTGAGTATCTTGAAATTGGGGGCGGAAAACGTGTATACCATTCTGTAGGCGATAAATTGGCTTCTCTTGAGGCGAATTGTCTTGGTAAAAACGGCTACAGACTTTTTGGAGTTGTAACCGGTTGTACGGAAAGCGATGAAGCGGCGGAGATTCGCAAGGCTTACGGAGATCTTTTTTTCCTGATACCGGGTTACGGCGCTCAGGGCGGAAGCGCGAAAAACGCCGCGTTGCTGTTACGGGGCGGAAACGGCGGAGTTGTAAACGCTTCAAGGTCAATTATCACATCATGGAAGGAGCAATCCGACTGTGAAAAAGCGGATAACCTGTTTGCCGCAGGTTCCGCAAGACGCGCCGTAATCAAGATGAGAGATGAAATTTTAAATGAAGTAAGGAAATAAAATATGAGTATAAGCGTTGTATGCGAGTTGGAAAAAAATACATATATTACAGATGATTATTTTATTCTTGAATTTCCATGGGAAAGTCCGGAGATTAAAGCAGGACAATTTTTTATGTTAAAGCCCGTGTTTAGCAGCGTGTTTTTAGCGCGTCCTATCAGTGTTTTTGAATATGCTCCGCAAAATAAAACAGTTAAATTTCTTATTTGTATAAAAGGCAAAGGGACAGAAGAGCTTTCCTTGCTGCACCCTGGAGACAAAGTTCAGCTAACGGGACCGCTTGGAAATTGTTGGGCGGATTTCCTGCCCGAAAACGGAAAAGCCGCGCTTGTCGGCGGAAGCGCGGGGGTCGCTCCTCTTGCGGCGTTAGTCGCGGAAAAACCCGATTACTATTTTCATTTTTTCGCGGGTTTTAAAAAAGGTTTTAAAGAGAAAGAGCATGAAAACGCCATTGTAGGCAACGCCGTAAACGCGGCTAAATTTACAATTTCCGCGGAAGACGGAGGACACGCTCTTAACGGCAGGATAGTCGATTTTCTTTTTTCACCGGAGGATTTTGACGTAATTTTCGGGTGCGGACCTACAGCTATGATGAGCGCGTTAAAGAAAAAATGCGAAGCGCAGAATGTTCCATGCTTTTTATCGATGGAAAGCCGTTTTGCATGCGGTACGGGCGTATGCTTAGGTTGTACAATATCTACCGCCGGCGGAAACCGCAGGGTTTGCAAGGACGGTCCTATTTTTTCTTCCCGTGAGGTAACATTTAATGAGTGAAATAAATAATACGCAAGAAAACCAATGCGATATGTCAGTTGAAATAGCGGGAGTAAAATTAAGAAATCCCGTAATTGCCGCTTCTGGAACATTCGGCAAGGCAAGAGAGTACAGCAGTATTTTTGACATATCGCTTCTTGGCGGAATATGCACAAAAGGACTTACCCTTGTTCCGCGTAACGGAAACAAAGGAACGCGAATTTGGGAAACACCGAGCGGGTTAATAAACTCAATCGGTCTTGAAAATCCGGGTATACAATCTTTTTTACTGAATGATCTTGATTATTTAAAGCGGCTTGGACCCGCGATAATTGCGAATCTTTCAGGCTCGTCTTCCGATGAATATGTTAAAGGAGCGGCTTTACTGAATGAATCTTCGGTAGATATGATTGAATTAAATATTTCATGTCCTAATATCAAAGACGGGGGTCTTGCATTTGGTCTTGACGCGGGAACAGCCGCCGCAATTGTTATCGCGGTACGCCGCGTTTGCAAGCATAAACCGCTTATGGTAAAACTTTCACCTAACTGTCCCTCTATCGCGTCTGTCGCTAACGCCTGTATTAACGCCGGCGCTGACGCTCTTTCTTTGATAAACACAATGAAGGCTATGGCGATTGATACGGAAAATCGCAAGCCTGTTTTTGATAATGTAATAGCCGGTCTTTCCGGATCTGCGATTAAGCCGATTGCGCTTCGCATGGTGTGGGAACTATTCGATTCGCTTAAAGACAATAAATCTAATATTCCTATTGTAGGAATGGGCGGGATTTCATGCGCAAATGACGCGCTTGAGTTTTTAATGGCGGGAGCCAGAGCAATTCAGGTGGGAACCGCTACTTTTACAAACCCGCACGCAATGACGGAAATTATTGACGGCATACACAATTACATGACAGCTAACAAAATTTTAAAATTAAGCGATATTTCAATTAGGGATAAATGGTAAAAAAAAGTCTTTACACTGTTGTTTTTCAAGATGAAAAAATAATCGCGGTTAATAAGGCTTCGGGGATTTCTGTGGGCGGGGACAGGTGGGACGAGTCTGCGGAAAGACTGGATAAACTTATCGAAAAAGATTTAAATATTCCAAAAATATTTACTATTCACAGGATAGATAAGGAAACTTCGGGGCTTGTTGTTTTTGCCAAGGACAGAGAAACTCACAGAGAGTTGTCCATTGCCTTTGAACAGCGTGATGTGAAAAAACTTTATACGGCTATTGTTCACGGAAGACCGTCATGGAAAGAGACAACTTGCGATTTGGCGCTTGTTCCAAACGGCAATAAAAAACACATGACTATTATAGATAAATACCAAGGGAAGAAATCTTTTACGCGCTTTGTTTGCGTAACAAGCGCCGCAAACTACAGTATTCTTCAGGCTTTTCCCGAAACAGGCAGGATTCACCAGATACGGGTGCATTTAGCCGCGCTTGGACACCCTGTAGTCTGCGATGAATTATACGGAAAAATGTCGCCTGTTAAGTTGTCCTCTTTTAAACGCGCATGGCGCGGCGACCCTTATGAGGAACGCCCATTGCTTGCTAGGCTTGGATTACACGCGCAGGAATTGGCGCTGCCAAGTGGATTGGAATTAAAAGCGCCGCTCCCCAAGGACATGGCAAGCCTGATAAATCAACTGGAAAAATACGCTTAAAAAACTTGACATATTTTACATTATTTGGTATTATGTTAGTTATAAGGAGAAAAAAGAATGAAAAAGTTAATATTTATTTTAATGGCGTTATTTGTAGTCGGTTTTGCTTTCGGCGATCCTGCCGACGATGAGGCAAAAGCACTTTTGCAAAAAAACGATGATTATTACAATGACTTTCAGCAAAAATTTAAATCTTTAGGAG
>NZ_BDHD01000177.1:0-3344 GCF_054786075.1 Treponema sp. R6D11
CCGACCTTTTATATTTTTCAATTTTTGATTTTTCTTCGTCAATCGCATAATTTTTGTTGCTTTCTGTTAGTATAGAAAAATATCCTTTTAAAAGTTGTATGTTATTTATATATTAACTGTTTTTTTTATATTATTCAAGTTGTTTTTAAATTTTTTTAACTTTTTTAATACTAGATATAATGCGTTTTCTGGGAAATTTAGCACAATAAGCAGAAAAAATGTACATTTTTATGAGAAAGGGAAACGAGGAAGATAGTATATAGTAGATAGTATGTAGTGGGTAGTAGATTGTTGTTAGTATGCTTAGCGTGTTACTTCAAGCGCAGATAACTAACAACAATACTGTTCACTACTAACTATCCACTATCCACTATCCACTATTAGCTATTCAACCCTTTTTCCATGATGTCGAGTTGCGTGTAAAGATCTTTTGGAAGTTTGTCGCCAAACTTAGCATAATGATTGCTCCTGACATCGGAGATTTCCTTCTTCCAGCCTTCAACGTCAATTTTGATAAGTTCTGCCATTGTCTCGGCGCTAACGCCTGCGGGCGGTTCAATGCTTCCCGGTTTGGGCAGATTGCCGATTGGCGTTTCAATGTAGTTGTCTTTGCCGTCGCAGCGGTCGAAAATCCACGCGAGGACGCGGCTGTTTTCGCCGTAACCTGGCCACATAAATTTGCCGTCATCGGTTTTGCGGAACCAGTTAACAAAGAAGATTTTAGGCAGTTTGTCGCCATGTCCTTCGTCTTTAGATTTCTTTCCGAGTTTGAGCCAATGCGCGAAATAATCGCCCATGTGGTAACCGCAGAAAGGCAACATGGCGAAAGGATCGCGGCGGACATCGCCGGCTTTCAGATCAAGAGCCGCGGCTGTAATTTCAGAACCTGTGATTGATCCCATGAATACGCCGTGAACCCAATCTTTGCTTTGGTTTACCAATGGAATTGTAGAGGCTCTTCTGCCGCCGAATAAGAACGCGCTGATTGGCACGCCTTTGGGGTCTTGCCATTCTTTAGCGATGACAGGGCATTGAGAAGCGGGAACTGTAAAACGCGCATTTGGGTGCGCGATTTCTTCGCCTTTAACAGCCTTGTCTGTTTTGGGCGCGGGTTTTTTCTCGCCTTTCCAGTTGGTGATTGTTTCGCCCGGAGCGCCGTAACCTATTTGTTCCCACCAGATGTCGCCGTCTTCGGTAAGCCCTGTGTTTGTAAAAATAGTATTTTTCTTAATTGAATCCATAGCGCTCTTGTTTGACTGATTGCTTGTTCCCGGCGCAACGCCGAAGAATCCGGCTTCGGGGTTAATCGCGTAAAGTCTGCCGTCTTTGCCGAATTTCATCCATGCGATGTCATCGCCGATTGTTTCTACTTTCCAGCCGGGAAGGGTTGGAATTAACATGGCGAGGTTTGTCTTTCCG
The DNA here is from genome assembly GCF_054786075.1 of Treponema sp. R6D11. Classification (NCBI taxonomy): domain Bacteria; kingdom Pseudomonadati; phylum Spirochaetota; class Spirochaetia; order Treponematales; family Treponemataceae; genus Treponema; species Treponema sp. R6D11. Next base: position 1,420 of record NZ_BDHD01000177.1, read on the forward strand.
CACGCTGAAGGTAATGCGCCCGTAACGTACTTAACTTTTCCTTTTGGATTGGTAAGTTTAAGAATGAGCATATGCTCTGCGAGCCAGCCTTCGTCCCTTGCCAAAACGGACGCGATACGGAGAGCGAGGCACTTTTTACCGAGCAGGGCGTTTCCGCCGTAGCCTGAACCATAAGACCAAATCTCGTAAGTGTCGGGGAAGTGGCTGATGTATTTTTTGTTGACATCGGGTTCGCATGGCCAGCTTGTATCTTTTTCGCCGGGTTTAAGCGGTTTGGCTATTGAATGGAGACAGGGGACGAAAAAGCCGTCTTTTCCAAGAACAGCCAATACCTTTTTTCCAACCCTTGTCATTATGTGCATATTAAATACGACGTAAGGGCTGTCTGTAATTTCAATACCGATTTTGGCAATATTGGAGCCGACAGGTCCCATGGAGAACGGAATAACATACATTGTACGACCTTTCATACAACCTTTGTACAATGCTTTCATTTCATCTTTTAATTTGGCGGGGTCAGCCCAATTATTGGTAGGACCAGCGTTGTCCTTGTCTTTACAGGCGATAAAAGTGCGGCTTTCCGCCCTTGCCACGTCCGAAGGATCTGAACGGAACCAGTAACTGCCCGGTCTCTTTTTTGGATTCAACTGTACGCCAAGCCCGGCGTCAACCGTGACTTTAATAAGGCTTTCATATTCAGACTTGCTGCCGTCGCAGATTACTACTGAATCCGGCGTCATAAGCGCTGCCGCTTCCTCGACCCATTTTTTCAGTCCTGCGTGTTTTAAATCGTTTAATTTCATAATAACTCCTGTTTTTTGGAAATTTACTCCCTACTGTGCCATTTATACATTAAAAATCCCATTTAATCAATAGAGTATATGCTAATCGGGGCTAGAATATGCCGTTTTAATGGCATATACTAACCATTATGGATGATAGAAAAAAGAGAATAGACGACCTTACAAAAAACAATCTGGAAAGCCGATTCTCACTTGATACGCTTTTAGAAAAATTCGGCGAAACTCTTTATTCCCGCATAAAGGAAATGAACGCCGATTTTGAAGATATAATTCAATACAATGTTTACTTAAAAGATATAGCAGAATCAAACACCGCGATAAACAAGATAGAAGAAAAAAATCGACGTTATAAAGAATTGGAAGAGGCAATAGAAGCCGCTGAAAACGAAGAAAAAGAAAGGGCAAGAGAAATGGCGGTTTTTTACCGCAGGCTCGGAAAAGCCCTTCTTGAAAACAGCGCCTATGACGATTATACGTCTCTGTTTAAGGATCAAGCAGATGCTTTAAAAAGCAAGCAGGAATCGCTTGAAACCCGTATCAGTGAGCTTGATAACAAAGAGGGCGGTAATGTTTTTTCATGGATAGGCAAAAGCGCTCAAGGGCTTGTGTTAAAATCTTTTCTGTCCAAAGCTCAGGAAAGCCAGGAACAGCTTTATTTGAATATTGGCGAGCGCCACAGTAACCGCGAGTCCGCAGGCGAAGAAGACGATGTCGCCGCTATACGCGCTGAGATCGATCATTTGCGCGGTATTTCAGAAACAGCCGCCGATGAAACCTCGGTATTGAAAGATGAAAGGCGTATTATTTCCGCTTCCTTTGGCATTGAAGGTAATCCGCAGAAACAAATTCAATTTGTTAAAAATCATATAGCGGAAGTAAAAGCTGCGCTTGGAATTTTATACAGAAAATTCGGCTCACAGGCGGCGGGAATAGACGAGGATATTACCCCTGAAAGAAAATATTTTATAGACACTATTGTTACCGCCGAAGACGGAGAAATTATCGGCAGGGCGGCAAAATTAAATCAATCTATCGCCGATAACGAAAGCGCCATAGTTAAACTTAAAGCTTCCCTTGCGATAGACGAAGAAAAATCAAAAATTGAAAAATATAAAAGGTCGA
>NZ_BDHD01000178.1:0-3445 GCF_054786075.1 Treponema sp. R6D11
GGCGATGGGTGAGGCGGTACTAAAGGCGTTGGAGGAAATATGAAAAGCGATCAATAAATCGAAAGCGGCCTTTCCTTCGCCGTTGCTTGCGATTAGCACTTCGTCTTTAACGGGGCATGCCGATTTTAATTGAGGGAGCAGAGCCGCCGGACGAAGATTGGCAAAAACGCCAAGCCCCGCGCGAAGACCGAGCAACGCTCTTTCGGGACGCAGATGTCCGGGGAGCGTATCCCACTTTGGACCGCCGACAGCGCCAAGAAGAAGAGCGTCGCACTGCTTCGCCTCTTCGAGAGTTTTTTGAGAAAGCGGCTCTCCCGTGTGATCGATAGCGAGCCCGCCCGCTTCAAGTTCGACATAGTTGAACGTATGACCGTACTTGTTCCCAACTGCATCAAGAACTTTAAGAGTAGGCACTATCACTTCCGGCCCGATTCCGTCTCCGGGGATTACCGCAATTTTAAATTTCATTTTCTCTCCTATAGATACGCCTTAAAGCGGCGTTCAATATCATCAATTAGTTTGTACTCAATAGAATCTACAAGGGCGGCACGGCTTGCGTCGATGATATCTTCCGATACCCCTACCGTCGTCCAAGTCTGCCTGCCGTCGGAAGAAGTGATGAGGACGCGCACCTTCGCAGCCGTTGCGGCGTTGCCGTCGATTACCCTGACTTTGTAGTCGGTAAGGCGCACCTCTTGCAGTTCGGGGTAAAAATGTTTTAACGCCCTGCGAAGAGCGCCGTCCAATGCGTTGACGGGACCGTCTCCTTCATCGGCGGCGATCTCCTCCTGTCCGTCAACGTGCACTTTGACCCACGCGTGGGAACAGGCGATTGTTTCACCCGTGGGGTGTTCGCTTACCACGCGGTAAGCTTCGATGTTAAACAGCGGCTTGTATCTGCCAAGTTCCCTGCGAACCATAAGGTCGAAACTGCCGTCCGCTCCTTCAAACTGCCAGCCGTCCGCTTCGAGGGTTTTCAGTTTTTGGGCGAGCGCCGCCGTTACAGGGTGATCCCTTGTAATCGAAGGGTCGATCTTCTTCGCGCGTTCCGCTATCGCGGAGCGCCCGCCGACTTCGCTCATTACAATGTGCCTGTCATTCCCCACAAGGGAAGGATCGACGTGTTCAAAGGACTTGCTCACTTTTAAAATTCCGTCGGCGTGCATTCCCGCCTTGTGGGTAAAAGCGTGGCTTCCCACATAGGGCATATTGCCGGGCACGGCGACATTCGCGGTCTCGGCGACAATTCGAGTTATCTCGGAAAGAAGTTCCATCTTTCCTTCGGGCAGACAACGGAAGCCAAGCTTGAGTTCAAGGCTCGGCATGACCGCGGCGAGGCTTGTGTTGCCGCACCGCTCGCCGAAACCGACAAGGGTTCCTTGAATTTGTCTGCATCCGGCAAGGACTGCGGTTATCGTGTTCGCGCTCGCCATGTCCGCGTCGTTGTGAGCGTGAATGCCAAGAATGCAGGGGGAACCGTCCGCTCCACCCTCTCCGCTTGCACCTTCAACAACTTTGACGGCTTCCTTAACGGCCTTCTCTATCGTGTCGGGAAACGCGCCGCCGTTTGTGTCGCACAGTACTATGCGTTCAGCCCCGGCGGTTACAGCCGTCTTCAAAGCGGAAAGGGCGTACTCGGGGTTCGCCTTCCAGCCGTCAAAAAAATGTTCGGCGTCGAAAAAAACCTTCTTCCCTTTTTTCTTCAAAAAAGTTATCGTCTCGGCGATCATGGCGAGGTTTTCCTCGTGGCTTACCTTCAGCACTTCCGTCACATGAAGATCCCAGCTCTTGCCGAAGATCACCACCGCCTGAGTATGCGCGTCTAGAAGGCTCAACACGTTCGGGTCTTCGCTCGCCTTCACTCCTTTTTTTCTGGTGGAGCCAAAGGCGCAGAGTTTGGCGTGTTCAAGTTTGAGGCCCTCGGCAAGACGGAAAAATTCCATGTCTTTGGGGTTGCTTCCCGGGTTGCCCGCCTCGATCCATGAGATACCAAGAGCGTCAAGGGCGCGAACCACGTCAAGTTTGTCCTGCAAGGAAAACGTGATGCCTTCGCCCTGAGCGCCGTCCCTTAGAGTGGTGTCTAAAATTTCCAAAGGTATTAAGTTGGACGGCGTCTGCTCATTGTCGCTCATTTATTTTTCCTCGTTCTTCTTTAGCCATTTCATCATTCCGCGAAGCTCGTTTCCCGTTTTTTCGATTGGGTGTTCGGCTTCAATCGCCCTCATGCGGTTAAAGAACGGGCGGTTCACCTGGTTTTCCAGTATCCAGTTCCGCGCGAAAGTTCCGTTTTGAATCTCCTTTAACACCTGCCTCATCGTGTTCTTTGTTTCATTGGTGATGATTTTCGGCCCGGTAACATAGTCGCCGTATTCGGCGGTGTCGGAAATCGAATAGCGCATGAACGAAAGCCCGCCCCTGTTTACAAGATCGATGATTAGCTTCATCTCGTGCATAACTTCAAAGTAGGCGCTCTCAGGCTGGTAGCCCGCTTCAACAAGCACCTCGTAGCCAGCTTTCATAAGCGCGGATACGCCGCCGCACAATACCGCCTGCTCGCCGAAAAGATCTGTTTCGGTCTCTTCCTTAAAAGTTGTTTCCAACACTCCCGCCCTTGCCCCGCCGATTCCCGCCGCATAGGCGAGCGCCAGTTTTTTAGCGTCTCCGCTCGCGTCCTGGTGGACGGCGATAAGGCAGGGGACTCCTGCGCCCAGCTTGTACTGCTCGCGAACGGTGTGCCCCGGCCCCTTGGGCGCTATCATCACCACGTTTACGTCTTGCGGCGGAACTATCTGCCCAAAGTGAATGTTAAACCCGTGGGCGAAAGACAGGGTTTTCCCCTTTTTAAGCGCGGGCGCGATTGATTCCCTGTAAAGGGCCGCCTGCTTCTCGTCGTTAATCAGGATCATGATAAAATCCGCCGCATTGGCAGCGTCCTTCGCCGTCATCACCTGAAATCCCGCCTCTTCCGCCTTCTTCCATGACTTCGATCCTTCGTAAAGCCCGACAATCACCTTAAGCCCGGATTCCTTCGCATTCAACGCGTGGGCGTGACCCTGGGAACCGTAGCCGATTACCGCTATGGTTTTGCCCTTTAGCAGACCCAAATCGCAGTCTTTTTCATAATACATGTGCGCCATATATAACCTCCTATATACCAACCCCGTGAGTGGTTTTTCCACTCCGGAACTTGAGAAACCCGGTAAAGGCTGCAGATTTTCCTGAAAAGGAAGCCCGTGCCCTTACCGGCTGCTAATTACTACGAGAATTACTACAGATATGACAGAAAGAGAGGAAAAAACGCGCAATAAAGCCGCGTTAAAATAGGCCTTTTGACCGTTTGAGTTATTAAGCCTGTTAAATTCCAGTGCCATTTTCAACATTGTTCCTCTAAATAGTAGATGTTACAATTCTAGCAAAAATGTAAAAATAATGCAATAGGGAATTT
>NZ_BDHD01000179.1:0-3405 GCF_054786075.1 Treponema sp. R6D11
ATCTAGTTTAACGCCAGCGTCTGCGATTGTTTTCTCTGCGTTTTCAACAACAACAGATTTAACATATTTAAGCTCGTTCACGTCTCCAACTAGAGGAATCATAATTTCTGGAGTTACGTTTAGTCCCTCTTTGTTAACCGCAATAGCAGCTTTTATAACCGCTCTTGTTTGCATAGCCGCGATTTCTGGATATGTCACATCAAGGCGGCAACCTCTATGACCCATCATTGGGTTGAACTCGTGTAGGCTCTCAACTGTGTTTTTAAGCTCTGAGAATTCTAGGTTCATTTCTTTTGCAAGATCTGAAATTTCCGCGTCTGTGTGAGGCACAAACTCGTGTAGTGGAGGGTCTAAGAAACGAATTGTCACAGGATATCCTGCCATCGCACGGAATAGTCCTTCAAAATCGCTTTGTTGCATTGGCTCGATTTTCGCTAAAGCTTTTTCGCGTTGTTCAACAGTTTTAGAAACGATCATCTCGCGAATTGCTGCGATTCTGTCTTCAGCAAAGAACATATGCTCAGTACGGCAAAGACCGATGCCTTCTGCGCCGAATCCTCTTGCAACTTCTGCGTCGTGAGGAGTGTCTGCGTTTGCGCGGATTTTGAAATCGCCACGTATTTCATCAACCCAACCCATAAGTTCGCCAAAGTCTCCCTCTAGCTTCGCTTCTTGAGTTTCGATTGTTCCTTGATAAACATTGCCTGTTGAGCCATCAAGAGATATAACTTCGCCCTCTTTGATCGTTACGCCGTTAACTTTAAACCATTTTTCTTCTTCATTGATTGTAATATCACCACAACCAGATACACAACATGTTCCCATGCCACGAGCAACCACGGCTGCGTGAGATGTCATTCCGCCGCGTACGGTTAGAATGCCTTGAGCTGCATTCATGCCTTCGATGTCTTCTGGGCTTGTTTCCAAACGAACAAGAATGACTTTTTCTTTTTCGCTAGCCGTAACCGCTTCTTCAGCTGTAAAATAAACTGCGCCGTTCGCAGCTCCTGGGCTTGCTGCCAATCCGTTTGTGATAGGAGTCGCTGCAGCTAACGCTTCTGGTTTGAATGTTGGATGCAATAGCGTGTCTAAAAGTTTTGCGTCGATTGCAGATATAACCGCTTCTTTTGTAGATAATCCTTCATGTACAAGATCAACAGCAATTTTGATAGCAGCTTGAGCTGTTCTTTTTCCGTTTCTTGTTTGTAACATATATAATTTTCTGTCTTCGATTGTGAATTCCATATCTTGCATGTCTTTGTAGTGGTTTTCGAGTTTTTTAGTAATCGCTACAAATTGGTCATACACTTCTGGCATTTCTTCTTTAAGTTGAGAAATTGGATTTGGTGTTCTAATGCCGGCAACAACATCTTCCCCTTGCGCATTCATTAGATATTCGCCATATAATTTATTCTCGCCTGTTGAAGGGTCGCGAGTGAACGCAACGCCTGTTCCTGAGGTTTCGCCTAGGTTACCGAACACCATCGCTTGGATGTTAACGGCTGTTCCCCAAGAATAAGGAATGTTGTTCATCATGCGATAAACATTTGCGCGCGGGTTGTCCCATGAACGGAATACCGCTTTAATAGCTCCCATAAGCTGTTCAACTGGGTCTTGCGGGAAATCTGAACCTATTTTTGATTTATATTCTTTTTTGAATTGTTCTGCTAAATCTTTTAAGTCTTCTGCTGTTAAGTCTAAATCGTCAGTAATCCCTTTTTCTTCTTTTTTCTTATCGATAAGTTCTTCAAAATATTTCTTACCAACTTCCATAACAACGTCTGAATACATTTGAATAAATCTGCGGTAACAATCCCAAGCCCATCTAGGATTTCCTGATTTTTTTGCGATAGATTCAACTGTTTCGTCTGTTAAACCTAGGTTTAGAATCGTGTCCATCATTCCTGGCATAGACGCTCTTGAACCTGAACGAACAGAAACTAATAATGGGTTTTCTTTATCCCCAAATTTCTTTTCTGTATTTTTCTCCATTTTTGTTATGTATTCTAAGATTTGTGCTGTTATTTCTTCGTTAATAACTTTATTATCCTCATAATATTGAGTACACGCCTCTGTTGATACAATGAATCCTTGAGGTACTGGCAAGCCCAGAGATGTCATTTCCGCTAGATTAGCCCCTTTTCCTCCAAGAAGTTCTCTTTGCGAACCTTTTCCTTCGCTAAAAAGATAAACCCATTTTTTGCTCATTTTTTTCTCTCCCTCTTATATTTTTTTACCGTCTGCTATTATATCAATAATCCCCACTCTTGTCAATAGAAAAAATTCAAAAAAATCCCTAAAACAATATATATATTTATTATTAATTAAGTAGTAGTAGAGGGCTGTCGATTTGTTCAAAACAAATAAAAACCCATAAAATAAAACAAAAAAAGATGTTCATAAAAAAACTATAACTCCAAACAAAAAAAAGGAACGATTTTACATAAAACGAAAACAAGCTAAAAAAGAGAACCTCAAAAAAATTGCAAAAAAAGAAGTTATAAACAAAAAAACGTAGTTATGCACAGGGTTATACACAGGTTATCGACAGTTTGTTGACAGAATTGTAACATTATTATTACAAACAAAAAAAAAGAAACAAGCATAAAATACCACATCGAGGTGATAATAGTGAGAAAAATTATCGTGCAAGGAGGAAAAAAAATAACAGGAAGGATAAAGATTCAGGGTTCGAAAAATGCAGCGCTTCCCATCATCGCGGCATCAATTTTGTTGAAAGAAAAAGCCGTTTTGAAAAACGTTCCAGACATAAGCGACGTTCTATCTTTTATAGAAATATTAAAAAAGCTTGGGGCAAAAACGGAATACAAAAACAATATTTTAATCATAGATAACAGTGAGATAAAAAACAAAAAAATTAAATCAAAACAGGCGAAAAAAAGCCGCGCTTCTTTCTTGTTTTATGGAGCCTTGCTTAGTCTCTTTGGCAAGGCGAAAATGATAAAAACAGGCGGGTGCAAAATAGGGAAAAGACCGCTCGATATACATAAAAAAGCATTTAAAGAAATTAAAAAAGGAAAAAGAGAAATATTTTTGGGGTCTCCAAGCGTCGGCGCAACGGAGAACTTGCTTATATATATGGCAGGGAAAAGCGAAAAAAACATAAAAAGAAAGGGGAGGGTGGAGCAGGAGGTTTGGGATTTAGGGGTTTTTTTTGGAAAAGGGGGGGGGAAAAAAAAAGGCAAAAAGAGAGGTAAGGAAAATTTTTACCGTCTGACTTGTTGCCCAAGTCCGCCTTCGCTGCTGAAATGGGAGGTTGGTGGGGGCGTGGTGTTGCGTGGGTTTCTCTTTTTTCTACGCGGAGGTTTCCTTGGCTTTTTTTTTTTTTTGCTTCTACGGTCATTCCGACAACAGGGCGGGGGTTTGTTGGCAGTTTGCCGCTGA
>NZ_BDHD01000180.1:0-3400 GCF_054786075.1 Treponema sp. R6D11
CGCCGGTGTTTGGAATGAAGAAAACGGAAGAGCCGTCGCGGCAGATGGCGTTCATATAGCCTGCGTCATGCCCAGCTCCGGACCACATTTCTTCGCAAGCAAAGGACGCAGCAGCAGACTTTACGGCATCGACAGCTTTTTGGTTGAAAAGAGTCGGGTGAATGTTTTCTAAAATTTCTGGCTCCAAAAGCGTGATTTCAACGGAGAGATTAAGGCTTTCGATAATCTTTTTTGCTCTTTCGATGAGCTTAGAGTTAAATTCGATCAGCAAGTCTTTGTCGACCCCGCGCGATGAAATACCGATTGTTACATCTTCGGGAATGCGATTGAACGCCTCGTTTTTGATGTCCCACGTTCCGTTATTTGTTCGCAATCTATCATTTATAACCATTTCTTTTCGTAGCCCTCTATATGCGTTGTATATTGCAACCGCGCCTTCCTGCGCATCGCGACGCTTGCTCATAGGGACTGTGCCGTCATGCCCGCCTCGGCTTGTGACGTGAAATAAAATCCTGCATGGGGCAGAAACGCCGCTGACTATACCTATTTTTTTATTATTATCTCTTAACACATCGCCCTGCTCGATATGAGGCTCGAAAAAAGACAGGAAATTTAATTTATTGCTTAGAAGCGGCAGGTTTAAGAATTTGTTTGCCTCTTCGAGTTTGTATTGATATCTTAGCCCGAGCCCGTCGTCGAACTGCGGCGATGCGATAGAAGTTTGAAGAATTTTTTCAAGTGCTAATTGCCCGCTCAAGTATTTACTGCCCAAACAGCTCTTGCCAAAAACGCTGCTTTCCTCGCATTCAAAAGCAATTACTGCGATGTTTTCTTTTACATCTGCGCCTGTTTCTTGCAGTTTTTTGACCATCGCCATGCTGGCGGCGATGCCCGCTAATCCGTCGAAATTGCCTCCATTTGGCACTGAATCGATATGAGAACCAAACGCAACGACGTCTATCGGAAGCTTTAATTTTGGTTTTTTGTCTGCATATAAAATCCCGAAAATGTTGCCGACTTCGTCTGTATAAACGTCTAATCCAAGTTCGCGCATCTCGCCTACAAGGCGGATTTTCGCTTGAGTTTCCGCGCTCGAAAAAGCAACACGATTGCCGCATTCGCCTATGGTTTTTAATAAATAATTTATATAGTCCTTCATTATTTAACAGTTCTCCCCCGAGACAATATTTTAAAGGTATAATCGAAAAATGATTCAGCGCGAAGCGCGCATTTTTCGAAGAAGAGAGGGCAATCCGAAAAGGGAGGGATTAAAAGCGATTTTCTTTTAATCCGGACCCAAAGGACTAGCCCGAACGTGGTGCGGCTAGAGGGACTTGAACCCCCACGAATTGCTTCACTAGCACCTCATGCTAGCGCGTCTGCCAATTCCGCCATAGCCGCGTCGCTGCGGCATCGCCTATTTAGTTCGTCCCTTGCGATGCTCGGGAACTCACTTTGCGGCGAGCCTTGCTCATTTCGAAAAACGCGGGCTTCGCCCTGTTTCGTTTTTCGATTAAAATCTTAAAAGCTTTTATATTATATCATAAAACTGCGAAAAAATCAAGCTAATCGAGTTTTAGCACGGACATGAACGCATCTTGCGGAATTTCGACGTTGCCAACCTTGCGCATGCGTTTTTTGCCCTCTTTTTGCTTCTCTAGCAGCTTGCGTTTTCTCGAAATGTCGCCACCGTAGCATTTTGCCAACACGTCTTTGCGCATGGCCTTAACCGTTTCCCGAGCTATCACTTTGTTACCTATCGCCGCCTGAATCGGCACTTCGAACATCTGGCGCGGTATCGCCTCTTTTAGCTTTTCGGCGATCTTCCTGCCACGAGAATAGCTGTTTGAATTATGAACGATCAGCGATAGAGCGTCGCACACGGAGCCGTTTATCAGGATATCCAGCTTGACGAGCTTGGATTTTTTATAGCCGTATATATCATAATCAAAAGATGCGTAGCCTCTTGTGCGGGATTTGAGATGGTCGAAAAAGTCGTATATAATCTCGTTTAACGGCAGATAGTATTTCACGTTCGCGCGCGTACTGTCGATATATTCGACGCCGATGTGCTCCCCGCGGCGCTCTTGGCAGAGTTCCATTATTGTGCCGATATAGTCGCTCGGCGCATAAATCTCGGCTGTCACGATAGGTTCTTCCATATAATCTATCTCGGTTGACGGCGGAAGGTTGGTAGGGTTATCGATGTTTAACACCTCGCCGTCGGTTTTATGCACTTTATATATTACACTTGGCGCGGTCGTGATTATGTTTAAGCCGTACTCGCGTTCGATACGCTCTTGGATTATTTCCATGTGCAACAAGCCTAAGAAACCACACCTGAAGCCAAAGCCGAGTGCAACGGAATTTTCTGCTTCGAAATGGAGCGATGCGTCGTTTAACTTTAACTTTTCTAGGCTATCGCGCAGAAGTGCGTATTGCGAGCCATCGGCAGGGTAGATGCCGGAATATACCATTGGTTGCACGTCTTTATAGCCCGCTAGTGGTTCGGTTATGCCTCCTTTTGCGTTTGTAATAGTGTCGCCGACTCTTGCGGATGATACGTCTTTAATCGACGCCGTTATATATCCTACTTCGCCTGCCGACAATTCTTGCTTTGGCTCATGTTCAAGCGCGCCGAGGTAGCCCACTTCGACGACTTCGTATTCCTTGTCCGTCGCCATTAACTTGATTTTATCGCCTTTTTTGATTGTCCCGTCGAACACGCGCGTATAAATTATCACGCCTTTGTAGCTATCGAAGAAACTATCGAAAATTAGGGCTTTGAGCGGAGCTTTTGCATCGCCTTTTGGCGCAGGAATTTTTTCGATTATTTGCTCTAGCACCTCTTCGATGCCTATTCCGTTTTTCGCAGAAATTAAGGGTATGTTTTCCGTGTCTAGCCCGATTATGTTTTCGATTTCGTGTTTAATCTCGTCTGGTCGCGAGTTTGGAAGGTCGATTTTGTTTAGCACAGGCAATAGATCAAGGTTATGCTCGAGGGCGAGGTATGTGTTCGCTATTGTTTGTGCTTCGACACCCTGCGATGAATCGACAATCAAAATAGCCCCTTCGCACGCTGCGAGAGAACGGGACACTTCATAGTTGAAATCGACGTGCCCTGGCGTGTCGATTAGGTTAAATACATATTTCTCGCCGTTTTTGGCTGTGTAATCCAAGCGAACAGAACGCGCTTTGATGGTTATTCCGCGTTCTTTTTCTAGTTCCATGTTATCCAATAATTGCTTTTCCATGTCACGCGCTTCGACGCTGCCTGTCGCTTCTAAAATTCTGTCTGCCAGCGTTGATTTGCCGTGGTCTATGTGCGCAATTATGCTGAAATTTCGTATGTGTTTTATATCGCTCATTGTGCAGACATTATATACGATTAGAGCCAAAA
>NZ_BDHD01000181.1:0-3392 GCF_054786075.1 Treponema sp. R6D11
TAAATTTATATCTTCTCCGCCGGACGAAAAAGTCTGGGATAATGGAGTGGATAATTTAACGGAAAAATGATAATATTATACAGGAGCAAAGTAATGAAGAAAGTTTTAGTTGTTTTATGTTTAGTTTTGTTTGTTACCGGTATTGCGGCGGCGCAAGCGTTGCCCGGCGGAACTCTTTACGTCTCTGTTAAAACAGTCACGCTTAAATCAGGCACAGGCTTTTTTGCCGACAAAAAGGGGACATTAAATTACGGAGACAAAGTTACGGTAATAAAAATTGACGGTAAATTTGCGGAAGTTAAAAGCGCCAAAAACACCTCATTAACCGGTTGGACTGCAACCGCTAATCTTTCGGCAAAACAAATAGTGTCGGGAACCTCAAGTACGGCATCGGCAAAAGAAGTGGCTCTTGCGGGAAAAGGATTTAATCAGGAAGTTGAAAATTCATACAAGAATCAGAAAAACAATATTAATTATGCCGATGTAGACAAAACCGAAGCAATAACAGTTAGCGAAGATGAACTTAAAAAATTCCTTGAAGAAGGCAACCTGAAAACAGGGGGTAACTAATGAAAAATAAAATAGGAATTATTATTTTAATAAGTCTTTTTCTTGCCGTAATGGTTTTTTCTTGTGCGGTAGTTTCCGGCGCGGCTCAAGTAGCCGGAGCTGTCGGATTAGTAGATAAGAATGCAGCCAATGCGATTAGTGTATCAGCAAAAGCCATAGGCTCCGCTGCGGAAGAAATTAATCCGGAACAGGAATACTACATAGGCAGGGCGGTAGCGGCAAATATTCTTGCCGCTTACAAGCTCTACATAGGAAACCAAAAGCTGACCGCTTACTTAAACAGCATCTGCGCCGCCATAACAATTAATTCTCCGCGCCCTGATATTTATAATGGTTATCATGTTGCCCTGCTGGACAACAATGAGATAAACGCCTTTGCGACTTCCGGCGGACATATTTTTGTTACGCGCGGACTTGTTAACGCCGCTAAATCCGAAGATGCGCTTGCCGGAGTAATTGCGCATGAAGTTGCCCACGTTCAATTACAGCACAGCATTAAAGCGATAAAAAACAGTCGCATTACTCAGGCTCTTTTGGTAACAGGCACATCGGCAGTCGGCGCGGTATCGGGAATGGACGTAAAGCAATTAACCGATGTTATGAGCGAATCGGTTGGGGAGATTGTACAAACATTGGTAAATAACGGTTATTCACAGACTCAGGAATTTGAAGCCGATAATACCGCAATGTCGCTTATGGCAAGCGCCGGATATAACCCTTCCGGTTTGATAGAAATGCTTAAATCATTAAGCAGTGTCCAAACGGCGGGCTCTGGTTTAAGCAAAACTCACCCAAGCCCAGATCAACGAATAGCCAATGCTGAACGATCAGTAAAACTATATAATGTCAAAGATACAAGCGCGTCAAGAAATGCGAGGTTTGCTTCTGTGGCAAAGTAGACTTGTATCAGTATGGGCTAATTTTGTTCCTTTTTAAGGAGATATTTTTATGATGAAAAACAGAAAAACTAAAATTGTATGTTCTTTGGGTCCCGCATCGTCCGAAGATTCTGTCGTACGCGACCTTGTTCTTGCCGGAATGAATGTGGCGCGTCTTAATTTTTCTCATGGGACTAAAGACGAGCATAGCGCTTCTGTTGAGCGCGTCAGACGCATTTCCAAAGAGTTGGGAATACCCGTAGCGATTCTGTTGGACACCAAAGGACCGGAGATAAGAACGGGCATGGTAGAAAACGACGGCAAGGTTACGATAAATAAAGGCGACCAAGTTATTGTTTCTACCGATGATTGTTTTACCACGGCGGCAGGAAACGGAACGCCCGCACGTATCGCATTGTCATGGAAAGAAGCAGGAGCAAAACTGCAAAATGGACACCGCGTTCTTATTGCGGACGGGCTTCTTGAGCTTGAAGTGATTGATACTACAGGAGGCGTCAAGTGCCGCGCGAACAATACCGCTGTTATTGGCAGTAAGAAAAACGTCAACCTTATCGGCGTTCACGCCGGGCTTCCCATTATCGGCGACAAAGATAAAGAAGACATAGAGTTTGGTATAAAAATGGATATCGATTATATTGCGGCAAGCTTTTTGAGTTTTCCCAGCGAAGTAATCGAAATAAGAAAATTTTTGGAAAGTCATTCTTCTCAAATTAAAATTATAGCCAAAATAGAAAGCGGCGAGGGCTTGGAAAATATAAAAGAAATAGCCCGTATTGCAGACGGCGTAATGGTAGCAAGGGGAGATCTTGGCGTACAGCTTCCCACCGAGCAAATTCCTCTTGCGCAAAAACACATTATCAATGTGTGCCGAAAGGCAGGGAAGCCCGTCATTACCGCGACGCAGATGTTGGAGTCGATGATTGTGAATCCTCGTCCCACACGCGCGGAACTAACCGACGTGGCAAACGCTATACTCGACGGAACAGACGCAATTATGCTTTCCGGCGAAACATCTGCGGGAGCGTATCCTGTGGAAGCTGTAAAAACAATGGATAGAATAGCGTGTGTAATTGAACAGTCGGATGAATTCCGTGTACGCATGAGAGACTTTCACGAAGAATGTCATTCTGAGGTACATAACCCAAAAGAAAATTTAGGTATCATCATGTCGAGATCGGGAGTTGAAATAGCGACGGCTGTAAAGGCAAAAGCCATAGTCACGCCAACCCAAAGCGGCAATACCGCGCGAATCCTTAGCGTATTCAGACCTGACGAACCAATTCTTGCCGTAACCACTGAAGCGCGCACTGAGCGCATTATGCAGTTATACTGGGGAGTTAACACCAGTATCAGGTCGAAAGTTGAAGATTCAGAAACTATGATACACAACACCATGAAGGTTGTTTCGGAGACCGGGGTAGCGAGCATATCGGATAAAATAGTTCTAATTGCCGGCTTGCCGCTTGAAAGCCCAAATATGATAAACAATATTCGTGTTGTAATTATTGGGACAGTTCTGGCTCGTTCAAGAGCCGGCGGTTACGCAAACCCCGACATTATTCGCGCGCAGGGTAGGATAGTCCACGCCTCAACTCCCGATGAAGCTCGCAAAAAAATCATGTCATCAGGTGGCGAAATACTTGTTTGCAAAGAACTTACCGAAGACTACATATCCGTTATCAGCATGGTAAGCGGAATCATTTGCGAAGGGGTCTCGGTAATCAGCGAAGAAAAACTACACCTCTTTAATCCAAATCTTGTCTGGCTTACCCACCTCACAAACGCCGCAAAAAAACTGGAACACGGATTAACGGTAACAATAGACGGCAAAGAACTGCTAGTGTACGAGGGAGCGATTTAACAAATTACTGCCCCGCCCCATTCGTGCGAGACCTAATCGGTCTTAACTGAGCGTCTGTTACT
>NZ_BDHD01000182.1:0-3269 GCF_054786075.1 Treponema sp. R6D11
GGTCGCACACTCCAATCGAATTCGCAGAAACTGAAGATATCGCAAATAGTGTAATCGTCCTAGAGAACATCGTCCGCGAACGGTGGCTCAAAATCGCCACGCCAACGAAACTAATCACAAACAAGTTAATTTAATAAAAATTTGCAATTTTATATAAATTTTTTCGATTTTCCTATTGACAAACATGTCGAACTTTAGTATAATAGCTCCAGCAAGTTAAAAAACAAATAGCAAGACGGGGAATTTAAGCCTGAAAAAAGTTTTTTTTTTCAGCTTTTTTATTGCAATATTAATTTCAAGAAAAACATATCAAATTAAGGGGTTAATTTACTTATGAAAAAAGCAAAGCACATTTTCGTAACCGGCGGGGTTGTATCAGGCATTGGCAAGGGGATAACAGCAGCATCGCTCGGCATGCTTCTAAAGAGCCGAGGGCTGAAAGTAACCATGCAAAAGCTCGACCCATACATAAATGTGGACCCTGGAACCATGTCGCCATATCAACACGGCGAGGTTTTCGTAACAGATGACGGCGCAGAGACGGACCTTGATCTAGGGCATTATGAGCGTTTCATCGATGAAAACCTTAATAAATATTCAAATGCAACATCAGGCAGGATATATAACGATATATTAACCGCCGAAAGGCGCGGGGACTACCTCGGCGGAACAGTCCAAGTTATCCCTCATATCACGAACAAAATTAAAGAATATATCTACACGCTATCAAAAACAACCGATGCAGACGTTGTTATAACCGAAATAGGCGGAACAGTCGGCGATATCGAGAGCCAGCCGTTCTTAGAAGCTATCAGGCAGGTCGCAAACGAAATGGGGCGCGACAATTGCTTGTTCATTCATGTTGGTCTCGCTGTTTGGCTAACAGCATCGAAAGAGTTCAAATCAAAACCAATTCAGCATAGCGTTAAAGGCTTGTTGTCGCTTGGTATCCAGCCGGACATCATCGTCTGCCGAGCTGAAAAAGCCTTGCCGGAAGATTTCTGCGATAAAATCGCGCTATTCTGCAACGTGCCAAAAGCAGCCATAATACCAAACCTAGACGCGCCATCGCTATATAGCGTGCCATTGGAGCTTGAAAAATACCATTTCAGCGAATATGTTTGCAATAAACTAGGGCTTGAAAAAGGCAGAATATCACTGCAAAAATGGAAAGACGTTGTCGACAAAGAGTTCCAAATGGACAAAAAGATCACGATCGCGCTGGTCGGCAAGTATGTCGCACTGCATGATGCCTATCTATCAGTCGCAGAAAGCCTATACCATGCCGGAATTTCCCTTGGCGCAAAAGTTCATATCAAATGGGTAGATTCAGACGAATTAACAGATAGAACGGCTGAAAGAGTGCTAAAAGATGTCGATGGCGTGCTTGTCCCAGGCGGATTTGGCAACAGAGGCATCGCAGGTAAAATCTCGGCAATCAAATATGCGAGAGAGAATAACGTTCCTTTCTTTGGCATCTGCCTCGGCATGCAGCTAGCAACGATCGAATTTGCTAGAAATGTATGCGGAATTGAGGATGCGAACAGCCAAGAGTTCACACCAGACGGCGCAAACAACGTTATCGCGCTGATGGAATCGCAAAAAAGCGTTAAAAATATGGGCGGGACAATGAGATTAGGCTCGTATCCTTGCGTCCTAGACAAAACTTCGTTCTCATATAAAGCATATAAATCAAAAAACATCGACGAAAGGCATCGTCACAGATATGAATATAACAATAATTATAGAGACATCCTGACTAAAAAAGGCTTAAAAATCGCGGGTACATCGCCAAATGGCGAGCTTGTCGAAATCGTGGAAATTCCTAAGCATAAATGGTTCGTCGGCGTACAGTTTCACCCAGAATTTAAATCCCGACCAGTCCGCCCGCAAGCGCTTTTCCATGATTTTGTCGAAGCTTCTTTAAAAAACAAAAAATAAAACATTGACAAATTCTGGAAATTGTGATATACTGTATTCTTCTAAAAGGGGAGCAATATTTATGGAGACTAACACGAAAAACAACATAAAACTATTTCTTTTAATAGCAACAGGCCTCGTTTTAGGCATCGTCGCAGGGCTGGTGATGGACAAATTATCAACCTGTATGTCTATCGGCGCGATATTAACAATCAGAGTTTTTGTATAAATAAAAAGCAACAAAAAAGAGCGTATGCTCTTTTTTTATAGTTGATAGTCTGATAACAATTGCGCTCGCATCTCTTTATAACCAATTTCCGCACACGCTGCTTCACTACTTTTTCTCCAAGCGTCAGCCAATTCCATGCGTTGTTTATACGTCATCGCTTCTTGAGAGCTGAAATCAATTTCACGAGACGGCTGATCAAAAATATCTCCCATTTCCACGATTTGTTTATATCCCTGTTCCGCGCAAATTAGCCTTCTTCTCTCCATTTCAGCTGCATTTGCTAGCTGGATTTGCTCAAACGTTTTCATTTTCTCCCCCTTGTTATTATAAAGTATATCATATTTCTCGATAAAAATCAACTATTTTGTGCACTTATACGCTTTTGAAACGGCATATTTTGCATAGTCAAAGCTTGTCCCGCCTTGGAGATAGGCTGTATAAGGTGGCACAAACTTGCCGTCGGCAGAGATTTCAAGCGAACATCCTTCAACAAAAGCGCCGCATGCCATGATAACCTTCTCGTCATAACCCGGCATATCCCAAGGAACTGGCGTCTGGTTCGAGCCAATCGGCGATAAGCCTTGTATCGCTTGGCAAAATTTTTCAAGCTTTTCAGGCTCGCCAAGCTCAATTGCTTGCACGATGTCATATCGCTCTTCCTGAGGCAAACCAAACAAAAAACTAGCAAAAATAGCGGTCTTTATCGCCTCTCCAACAACGATTGGCGCAAAATATAACCCCTGCAATATGCTTTCTCCAATGCCAAGGTTACCGCCTGCCTCGCATCCTAATCCAACCGATGTTAAGTGATTGCTAGAAAGCTCAACCAATTCTGATTTCCCTGCGATGTAACCTCCTGTTTTGGCAATAGTGCCTCCCAAGTTTTTAATGAGCGAGCCAGCCAATAAATCAGCCTTCGGCTCCTCTCTTTCAACTAACTCACAATAGCAATTGTCAACTATCACAATTGCATCGCAAATATTTCTAATCTTTTTTATAATCTCATTAACCTGCGATGTAGACAGGCTTTTTCTGTTTTTATATCCTTTTGATTTTTGTATAAAAATCGCCTTTGGGTTTAGGTCTTTTGCCTTTTTTAATATCTCGTGCTCATCTAACT
>NZ_BDHD01000183.1:0-3360 GCF_054786075.1 Treponema sp. R6D11
ATAAACCTTTTCTTTTGCAAGTTTAACAAGTTTTATAACATCTGCCGCTGTTGCGGGAATTGTCGAAGGGCAACGAATCATAAAATGCCCAAACATCCCCTGCTTAAACGGGTTTTTGTTTGATTTCCCCGTTAATCTAATTAACGACGCGCGCGCGGCGGGCTTGGCAGAGTTCCAAAAAGGCGCGCTAAAAGGAGCCAAAAACTCCATTTTATTAACTCTTGGCACAGGAATTGGCGGGTGCATATTCCTAAACGGCTCTTTGTTCCGCGGAAAAGACAAAATCGCAGGCGAGGTGGGGCATTTGCGGTTCGGCAAGCAAGAATGGGAGAAGGAAGCTTCCGGCAGAGCGTTAATTAATCTTTCTCAACAGTTTTTCCCAAAAGAAGAATTTTCCGTTGGTGTTCGCTCCTTCTTCGCCGCAATCAAAAAAGGCGATAAAAACGCCCGTCTGGTCATGGAAAAATGGGTAAAACACATCGCGATCGGCGTGAATAATTTAATTCTTACATATAACCCCGAGGTAATCGCTTTTGGCGGAGGGGCAGCGGAGGATTTTGCCTGCTACGAACAAATTTTAAAACTAGAAGTCGAAAACATTTTAATATACAAACACTGTATGCCAAAGCTTAAAAAAGCTGCGTTCGGCAACTTAGCTGGGCTTTTGGGCAGCACATTATAAGGAGAAAAAACACATGAACTTGTTAAACACAAAATTTCTAAAAATCTTTTCCGTCTGGGTTGGGTTCCTATCTTTTCTTCTTGCTGTTCATTTCATAATCGTGGTTTTTCTAACCGGCTCGTTTAATGCATCAGGTTGGTATTTGTTGTTTTTTTGGCCTCTTTATTTCCTTGCTTTGGTCGTTTCTCTCTCTGCAGCCATTTTCCTCACAATTCTTTTCTGCCGTTCCGCGCCCTCTGCCAACCCCAAAAAAACGTCTTTTTTCATCCCTCTCGTCTCCATCTTCTTTTCTTTTTCTTTCTTAATTTCTTTTGTTATATTGTTAAACAACGGCGCCGGTCAAAAGTTATATGAAAACCACAGCCAGGCTCAAAAGACCAAAAACTCTCTCGAGGTTTCCTCCCTACCCAAATATGCCGATCTTTCCTCTGTCGGGCTGGGACGTTATGTTGTTTACGAAAACGTGTTATTTGACATCGCCAGACGCTCTACAACAGAAGATGATATAGACGCACAAACTCCTTACGGCGATTATTACAAATTCGTTTTTCCTTGTTTAACAGACGACCAAGCTTACCCCGTTTATGTCGTCAATGATGTCCACGTCTTCTTTGTGTCTGGCTCGGCTAATGCAAATTACGAAGGTTATGAATTAGAAACCCCTTTTTCGCTTAATGATGTCTGGGTTAAAAACTATTCTAAAAGCGCCGAAGAAAAAAGGTTGTTTGTTTTATATGATTCTTTCGTTCTTTCTCAAAGCGTTCTCTCAAAGACCGAACATTTTTTTATAAAAGGAAAAGAACTAAAATCTTTAATCAAAAACGAGTGTCAACCATGACACAAATGATAAAAGGAGGTTTTAAAAACATGAAAACCAATCAAAAAATTTTGCTAGTTTGGGCTGGGTTCTTGGTTTCTTCTCTAATTTTTGCTTTTTATAACGGCGGAAATTACGGCGATGGGTTCGCCCCCGCCTTCGTTCTTGGTCTTTTTTTCTTTTTTATTCCTGCCGCTATTCTTTCTATTGCTTTTGCTATTTACGATAAGTTTTTTGAAAGGAGAAAATGATGGCGAAAATACTAGACGGCAAGGCGTTAGCTGCCGAGATAAAAAAAGACTTAAAGCAAAAGATTCATGCAGAGGGGCTTTCTTGCGCGCTCGCGGTTGTTATAGTCGGCGATGACCCAGCTTCCCGTGTTTATGTTAACGGCAAGAAAAACGATTGCGCGGAAGTCGGCATAGAATCAATTGAAATCGCGCTCCCTGCAGACACGACCGAAACGAGTTTACTTGATATAATCGAAAAATTAAATAACGATAAAAACGTTAGCGGCATTTTAGTTCAGCTGCCGTTGCCAAAACATATTGACGAGCAAAAAATTATAAACGCGATAAATCCGCAAAAAGACGTCGATGCTTTTCATCCCTCTAACGTCGGGAAAATCATGATCGGTGATTATAAATTCTTGCCATGCACACCCGCCGGCGTAATGGAGTTGATTGCTAAAACCGGAGTCGATTTAACGGGCAAAAAGTGCGTCGTTGTAGGCAGGAGCAACATCGTCGGCAAACCGATGTCCATGCTTCTTCTGCACAAAAACGCGACGGTTACAATCTGCCATTCGCGCACGGTTAACCTAAAAGAAGAGTGCCTCGCTGCAGACGTTTTAGTCGTTGCTGTTGGCGTTGCCGAGCTCATAAAAGGCGATTATATTAAGCCGGGGGCTGTTGTCATCGATGTCGGCATGAACCGATTGGAGGATAGCAGGTTGGTCGGCGATGTAGCTTTTGAAGAATGCGAAAAAGTTGCCGGTTATATCACACCAGTGCCGGGCGGAGTCGGTCCTATGACTCGCGCCGTCCTAATGAAAAACGTCGTTTCTGCGGTTCTATAACATCTATTTCCGCGCCGAGAGATTTTAGGGTTTCGATGAATTTTTCATAGCCGCGTTCGATGTATTTAATTCCTGTTATCTCGCTTTTTCCGTTTATAGCCAACGCTGCAATCGTTAGCCCTGCTGCGGCGCGCAAGTCCTTTCCTTCGAATTGGCTTGCGTTTATTTTTTTTACTCCTTTTATCTTCGCCCTGTTTTCTAAGACCTCTATGTCTGCTCCTGCTTTTTTTAGCTCCTCCAACACGCTCATTCGATTTTCAAAAACGTTTTCTACATATTCTGTTTTCTTCCCTTTTTTTAAGGCTAAATACGGCATAACTATCGCGCCTGCGTCGGTTGGGAACCCTGGGTGGCTTGCGGTTTCGATTCTGCTTTTTTGGAGCGCATCCAATACGGGGTTTATATGTTTATTATAACTAATGTTTTTAATTGTTACCCGCCCGCCTGTTGTTTTCCCCGCCATTATGTACGTTAAAGCTGCGATTCTATCCGGCATTATTTCGTATTCCACGGCTTCTTTTAAGTTTCCCCCTCTAACAAAAAAACTTCTCTTTTTGCGTGTTATTTTCACGCCACATTTGCGAAGAAAAACCACTAAATCCAAAATTTTTGCTCGGCCCTCGCGGTTTTTATGGTGGTTTTTTTGCTTTTCCCTTCCCTTAATTTAAGCAAGTTCCCCGTTGCGCCGACGCTTGGAGACCCCAAAAATTTTTCTCTTTTTCTTTTTTTAATTTCTTTAAATTCTTTTTTATGTATATCGAGCGGTCTTTTCCCTATTTTGCC
>NZ_BDHD01000184.1:0-3358 GCF_054786075.1 Treponema sp. R6D11
CGATGCGGAAATTGTGGATTATTATGTAAATAGTTGGAATGATCCGGGTCTTGCGTGTAAAGCAAGCACTCTAACCAGCTGAGTTATGCGCCCCTAAAAAACTTCATAATATGGAAGCAGTTACCCAAAAGCAACTTCCCCTCTTTTGTTTTTTTGAAGCTCCGCTTCAAAA
Organism: Treponema sp. R6D11; assembly: GCF_054786075.1. Taxonomy (NCBI): domain Bacteria; kingdom Pseudomonadati; phylum Spirochaetota; class Spirochaetia; order Treponematales; family Treponemataceae; genus Treponema; species Treponema sp. R6D11. The sequence continues at coordinate 173 of NZ_BDHD01000184.1, forward strand.
AAAGACAGCACAGAAAAACCGACTGACCACAGTCAACCTTCCCTCTCCATGTTTTTTTGAAGCCCCGCTTCAAAAAAAGACAGCCTAGGCAAGCGGCTGACCGAAGGCAACTCACCCTCCTCATGTTTTTTTGAAGCCCCTGCTTCAAAAAAAGACAGCCTAGGCAAAGCGGCTGACCGAAGGCAGCCGCTGCATCTCTCTAATTTTTTTGAAGCTCTGCTTCGAAAAAATTAGTCCCTCTTAAAGCAGCGGCTGATGGGAGTCGAACCCACGTCTCCAGCTTGGAAGGCTGGGGTAATAGCCGTTATACGACAGCCGCCAGATACGGACATACAAAAAACTGTTAAAAACTGAAGTTTTTAGTTGTTTTCTTATAAATCCGTCTATTAAAACCTTATATTGATACTTACAAAAACGGCAAAAAATGTCAATAGGGGGACTTATCGGCTTTAATTACAAAGGCAAGCACTTTTACCGCCGCTTCCCAACACCAAGAAGGGATAAAATCGCCCGGTTTTACGCTTGTGTCCAGAAGGGCGGCAAGAGCCGAATCTTCCACCACCGCTACCCCAGCCTCTTGTGCAATTTCAATTATTCTCTGCGCTTCCCTGTCTCTGCCCGACGCCAAAAGCACAGGAGCGGGATCGCCGGAAGTATAGCCGATAGCTGACGCAATCTTTCTTTTTTTCATTAAACTGCCTCATCTATAGAAGAAAAATTTTCCGCAAAGGAAGATTCATAGGGGAAAGGTTCTGTCATATTTTTTATATTGATATGTTCGAGGGGAATATTAAAAAGGGTAGCTAATTCACTTTTAAGTTTGGAATGAGCTTTTTGTGAAAGCTCGTCTTGAAAATAGACAGATAAACGCATAGGTTTGTCGTTTGCGGACTCCGTAACAAAAAGCCATCTTTTATCGGGCGTTGCCTCTGCGGTTTCTAAAATATCCAACGCCATGCAGACAGCCGGATTTGACGAGCGTTTGTCATCGAGCAATATCCTCATTGAGACATTGTAATTTTTATCGGCTTCTTCAAAATCAAAGGGGAGGACGATCCAGTGTTGCCCGTTTTTACACGGCAACCTGTTAAGAACTTCAAGGAGCGGAGTTTGCTTTTCTTTTTCTAAAAACATTTTTTTAAGACTGTCCGCTGTAAGTTGAGGAGAGGAAACTTCGCCATATTGAGGCTTTTTTGCAGATTCAGTCTTAAAAGAATTTTTTTCTTCCTGTTCATCTTGTTCCCTATTGTGCCGTCTCCGCTGACGGTCATCGTCTTGCCGCCGAGAATCGGGATCAACGGCTTGCGAGTACGATTCAAGTCCTTTTGGGGTTAGCTCCACCTCTTTGCTTTCAACTGCGGCGGCGGAAAGCGAAAGTGCTTGACGTGTTTTTTCCGTTGCAAAAGAGGGGTTTGGGGCTTCTGTGGCGGTTGCGGTCGCAGAAGACTGATTTGTGTTTTGCGAAGTATTAGAGGCTGGCGGTGGAAGAGCGTGTCGACGTAAATCGGCAAGCAGTTGGGGTTTTAAGGGGAGAGAAAAAACACGGGCGAAGGAAATTACAGAAGACGAAAGTTTATCTTGCGGTAATCCAAAGGCGGCGGAGAGAGACGCTGCGGAGCGAGGAGTGTTGGAACTTGAAGCGACAGATGATTTGGGAGCGTTTGCAACGGGTTGGCTTTTTACCGCATCGGTTTTTTTTGAAAATAATTCGGTATTGTTAGTTTGCTGATTTATTTTATCTATCATTTTATACGATGAGCGTGTTCCACAATCATATCTCTAATTTGTTCGGGATTATATTTGCCCGTATCAATTATTAAATCTACAAATTTATAATCATCGGTATCAATGCCATAAAGACGCAAGTATCTGTCGTGATCCTGTTTGTCACGGTGGGCTGTAAAAGCGGCTACTTCTTCAAGATTGCCGCCTTCCCTGTTTACAATCCGAGCCGCCCTTGTCTGCGGAGTTGCGTCAAGGAAGACTTTCAAATCCGCTTCTTTTAATACCCAAACAGCAAGACGAGAACCTAATACACAACCGCCGCTTTCAGCGGCAAGTTTTGTCTGCCGAGCGTCTACTTCCCTGTCTATTGAGTCGTCTTTTCCGGCAAGCTCAAGTATATCTTTTAGAGTTACATTTTTTTCTTCCGCCAAAGTGCGGAATGTAAAATTGATAAACCGTAAATTTAATTTTTCCGAAACCATTCTGCTGACTGTGGTGTTTCCGCAACCGCTTCTTCCCGAAATAGCAATTTTAATGTCCTTCTTCATCTTTCACCCCTATAAGACATTATTAGACTTGTTCAACAATCCGGTTTGTTGTTGAACAAGTCTATTCAATATTTCTTAACTGCTCTCTTATATTCTCCAACATTTCTTTCATACTTACAACTTCGCTTGTTACTTCTATTATAGCGCTTTTTGAACCGATTGTGTTGACTTCGCGATTAATTTCCTGACATAGAAAATCCAGTTTTTTACCAGGTCGCGAATTTTTTTCGGTCTCCGCTCTGAATTCCGCAAGATGAGAGGTAAGGCGGGAGATTTCCTCAGAAATTGTATACTTTAAAAGTTGAGGGGCGGTTTCGGCAAGCACTCTGTTTTCATCTACCTGATTCCCAAGCAATTCCGCAAACCGCGTTTTGATATTATCTTTTAAAGTTTGTTCAATTTCAGGAACAAACAAGGAAACTTTTTTTAACGATGATTCCAACGCTCTAAGATGAGAAAGAATATCTTCTTGCGTGTGTTTGCCTTCCCTGTCCCGTTCCTCGCAAAATATTTTAACAGCGTCATTTAACAGTGGTTCAATTTCTCGCAGATAGCGTTCATTATCACGGTTTTTTTCTATCTCTAAAACGCCTTCCATTCCCAAGATTGTTGACAGCGACGGTTTTTCTTTTATGCCAAGGTCTTTCGCCATTTCATTAATAGCTTTGTAATATGCCTTTGCAGCTTTTTTATTTACGCTTATATTCACAGGCGTGTTATATTCCCTTATACGGATAAAAACATCGACCTTTCCCCTGCCGCAGTTATCTGAAATCTTTTCACGGATTTCTGTTTCCAACATTGAAAGCCACGGCGGAAGACTTACTGATATTTCCAGATAGCGGCTGTTACAGCCTTTAATTTCCACAGAGACCGATAACTCCTGCCCCGGTTTTTCCCGGTATGCGTAACC
>NZ_BDHD01000185.1:0-3332 GCF_054786075.1 Treponema sp. R6D11
CTACATCATATAGCTTTTTAGTATTTGAACTTTTCTTAGAACCTATAACCGCAACCGCATCGCACTCTTTCGCTAACCTAATTGCCTCTTCTTGCCGCTTCGCTGTTGCATCACATATCGTATCATAAAACTCTGCATCTAAATTTTCTATCTCTTTTTTGAATCTCTCCCAATTTTCAAAATTCTCTGTCGTCTGCGAAACCACTGCAATCGGTCCACTTTTCGGGACATCTTGAGCATCATTTGTGATGACCGCCGTCCCCTCGCACCAACCATTTAACCCTATAACTTCTGGATGCTCCTTCTTTCCAAAAATCACTATCTTCTTGCCCGCCTCGTGTTCCCTATGAACAATCTGCTGTATGGCTTTGACCTTCGGGCATGTACAATCTAAATATTTATATCCTTTATCCTCTAACTCTTTTGCCATGTCTTTCCCCTCGCCATGCGAACGAATAATAACAGTTTTATCTTTCGGTATATCATCAACTCTATCGTATGCAATCACACCATTTTCAGCCAATTTACGTATCACATAATCATTATGTATAAGTTCGCCTAGCGTCGCTGCATTTTCTAGCCCATTAGCACCATCTATAGCACGCCGCACTCCAAAGCAAAAACCAATATTCGAAGCCTTAACTATTTTCACAAATTCTCACCGATTTTCTCCATAACGGCTCCAATAAACTCCCGCTCCGTCCTGCCATCTGCATATATCGGCTCATAAAAAGTAATGATCATTTTTTTAGGAATAAATTTGCCAATCCTATGTATCGTGGTCGGTATAATAGGACAATTAGCCATGGTAGCCAAAGCCGCCGCTCCTCTTTTCCCTTGCGATACTTCAAATTCTTTATATCTATGCCCTTGCGGAAAAACAATTAACTTTCTGCTCTTTTCTAACGCCGTTAAACCTTTTTTAATAGCCCCCGTATCCGCCTTACCACGGTCAACAGAAATACCACCTAAAAATTTTACAATCGCTCCAAATGGTTTAAATTTAAAAATCTCTTTCTTCGCCAAAAAATAAAGCTTGGGTTTATATGCACAAGCAATTAAAGCTCCGTCAAACGCAGCAATATGATTCGGGCATAAAACAGCCGGCCCCTCTGGTATATTCTCTTTTCCACGAACCTCAAACCTATGGAAAATTCTTAAATATAAACTAACAATCCCCTTTATTACGTGATACATCAGGCAACCTTTCCACAACAACATCTGTGATAATCTGTATAGATTCCTCGAGTGTGTTATCTGTAGTATCTGCAATAACAGCGTTCTCTGGGACAACTAACGGAGCGAATGAACGCGAACAATCGTTCCTATCCCTAACTTTTATATCTTTCAACACATCTTCGAACTTAACATATTCCCCACGATCAAGCATCTCATTCCAACGTCTGCGCGCTCGGTCTTCTGTCGTCGCTATCAAAAATATTTTAATATCAGCATGAGGCAAAACAAACGAACCAGCATCTCGCCCATCCATTATAACATCATGATTTGCAGCAAGCTGACGTTGCATATCAACCATTTTTAAACGAACAGGTTTAAACGCCGAAACATCGCTCGCCATTTTAGAAATTTCAGCAGAACGAATTTCCCCTGTTATGTCTTTCCCGCCTAAAATAACTCTCTGCTCACCATTATTATTATATTCAACAGCAATTTGTATATTACCAAGAGCATCAGCTATAGCCGCTTCGCTAGTTATATCAACACCATTTGTTTTACAAAAATAAGCCAATGCACGATACATCGCACCAGTGTCTATATATCTAAATCCCAGATTGCCCGCAACCGCTTTTGCAATCGTAGTTTTACCGCTTCCAGCAGGGCCGTCAATAGTAACCTTAACTGTGTTTGCCATAGGCTTCCACCCTTTTCAAATGTACTTGGAATAATTATATACTTTTTGACTTTTTTTGTCAAGTTTTACAATGCCTTTTTTATATTGACAAATACCGCATTTTAATATATAATATGACAAAACAATATTAGGAGAAAAATTTGAAGGCTAAAATATCAATAGCATCAGGCAAAGGCGGCGTTGGAAAAACAACCATAACCGCTAATTTAGCATATTGCCTCGCAGAACTTGGTAACAAAGTTCTCGTTATTGATGGCGATTTTGGTCTTCGAAATCTAGATATAGCCTTAGGCCTTGCAAACGAAATAGTATACGACATCGGCAACGTAATTTCAGGAGAGGTTTCTCTAGAAAAAGCTATCATCGAAGCAGGCAGGACAAACGTATTTCTCCTAGCAGCTCCTCAACTTAGAGAAAATGATTCAATAACTCCCGAAACTTTGCAAGAATTCATGAACAGCATCGAAGCTAAATTCGATTATTGCATAATCGATTGCCCAGCCGGCATCGGCGAAACATTTCATATCGTCGTCTCCCCAGCAGACCTTGTCCTCCTTGTCACCACCCCCGAAGCAGCTTCAATCCGCGACACAGACAGAACAGCTGGCGTTTTAGAAAGCATCGGGAAAGACAAATATATGCTAATCATAAATCGCATCCGTCCGTCATTCGTAAAAAAGGGCAAAATGCAAAATGTATACGAAGTTGTAGAAACTCTAGGAATTTCAACTCTCGGCATAATTCCCGAAAGCCAATATATAACAGAAACCGCTAAAAACGGGCAATTAGCTGCAAGCAACACAAAAAAACTAATCCGCGAACCTTTTTTAAACATCGCAAAACGCTTAGAGGGCAAGGCTGTCCCTGTCATAAAAATCAACAAGAAAAAATGGAGGAAAGCATAGCCTATGGAACTAAAATGCTACGGTGATTACACGCGCGTTCCAAGCTCCAATGCTTTGGAAACTCTAAATAACAAAACAGGTCAAGGCAGCGAATATCTCGGCTGGGTAGACCTCCCAGAAAACCCTCCAAATCTAGACGAAATAATCAAAGCGACTAGCAAACTAAAGCAAAAAGCAGATGCTCTTCTAGTCATAGGCATCGGTGGGTCATATCTCGGCGCAAAAGCAGGAATTGAATACCTCTTTGGCACAAATCATAACGAGACCGACTGGGGTTAAAACGCTGTATCTCCCGCCTATATCGTCTGGCACTACGAATGTTTTAAAGCCTTCGGCATCTGCTAATTTTTTTAGTGTGCCTTTTTCTTTGTCTGTTGTTGCTATGATTCTTTCGTTATAGTCGTTTGGATATTTCTTTTTCATGAGGTCTAGCACTACACGGAAAGTTAGAGCGGGTTCGAGGGTTGTTCCGGATTTTGAAATTATATTTACTGCGATATTTTTATTTTCGATTATTTTTAATATATCTGCTAGCTCACTACCTGATAATGATG
>NZ_BDHD01000186.1:0-3329 GCF_054786075.1 Treponema sp. R6D11
ATTGCTCAATACTTTATGACGTTTTATGCGTCAGGATGCACTAGTTTAACATTTCTAGATGTTCCAAATCTTTCGAACTTTATAGTGAGAAATGATAACGATGGAAACAATAATGCGTGTTTTATGAATAATTATGCAGAGTACTGCCTTTCCTTGATTAGACTAGGTCTTCCAAACGTAAGTCTTGCATCGAATAGTTTAGCTACTTATTCGCAATATATGAGAAATTACGCTGATAATTGTATATCGTTAGAAACAGTTTTTATACACGGAGCACCTGGTTTGCTATCATCTGACAGTGTTTCTTGGAATGTGCCGGATAGCCGCTTGGGCATTCTGGAAATTGAAGTTCCTCCGGATACTAAACCCGAATGGGATGCACTAACTGTTTCTGGAAAGACCCTGCATACGAACTATATTCGTAGCACAGACAATGTAATAGCTGTTGAAGAGTTAGAACCAGAGCCAACACCAACTTCGGAGCCGATAGAGGTTACGCCAACTCCAACCCCAACGCCAACACCTACGCCAACGCCAACGCCAGCGCTACCGACTGTTCAATTTACAACGCCGGTTGAAAAAACTGGTTTGGTATACGAGGGCGTAATGCAAGATTTGCTAGAACAATCTCCTAACATGCCAGGAAGCTTAATGATTTATGGGATTATTAGCCCTGGCGATCCGATTCCTGCAAAAGATGATGCATCAATTGCGTGGGGTTGGACTATCCCTCATGCATGTGAAATAGGGGATTATGTCGTATGCTATTGGGTTATGTCTCTTTCTTCGCAATATGCCGATAGCGAGATGATGACGACGGGCGTTATAACTATCTCGCGAGCGCCGTCTGCTGTTGACAGGCAAACGAAAACATTCACGACGTTAACGCAAGATTTGACACCAGGGCTAATTGCGATGATGTATGTCGCTGAAAATGCAACGTTGCATGAAAATTTAATAAATGGGTATTTTAATTTGTATGGCGGCGAGTATCATGAAATGATTAATGGAAGCAGATACTCTTTCGATGGCGAGCATTGGAGCGATTATCAATATTTTGGTGATAGCGCGTATACGTCATGCTTTATATCTGCTCAGGATATTATCGATGCTCGAGGCGGTATAATCTATATTTATAGTACGGTATCTAGCATTGGACAGCAGGGCTCACACGGCACTGATGATGTTTACCTTCCTAATATAGAAGCGGACGTTACAGTCGCTCTTGACCCTAGCATAACGGTTGTTGGAAATGGATTTATGTGCCTTTATGCTGTGGGTTGTGATCAAATAAAATCCATAACAGTTCCGGATACATCGCGCATAACTTCAGTTGGACGTCAGTTTATGATGGGTTATGCAGCGTTAACAGGTGTCACGGATCTAGGCTCGCCTGATCTTTCCAGCCTTGAAATCGCAGGAGATGTCCCTATGTATTTATATGGTGCGATGTGCTTAAATCTTGAAACGCTTGGCTTGCCAAAACTACCAAGCTCATTAGAAGTGTTTGTCGATCCTGAGCATGAGGGCGATTTTAATGAACACGATATCATGGCCATGTGCGTTTCAGGAAGCACGAATTTAAAACTTCTAAAAGCGGATTTTGCGCCTGGATTTTATAATACTTTTAATCAAAACATTGGCATAGATGAATCGCTCGAAGGGATCATAAAAATAAAAGTTCCTGCAAAATATAAGATAGAATGGGATATGCTAACTCAACCTGGCGGGTTCTTATATGAGAACTATATTCGCTCGACTGATAACGTTATAGCCGTTGGAGAGTTAGAACCTGAACCGACACCAACGCCAACTCCTGAACCAACACCAAACGAAGAGCCAGTTGCAACGACACCGGTTTACACCGTAACGTTCAAGGATTACAATGGCAATGTTATCAAAACTCAAAATGTGAGCCAAGGAAAAGATGCGAGCGCGCCAGCAAACCCAAAACGCACGGGGCATACGTTTGTATGTTGGGATAAATATTTCAAAAATGTTAGGGCGAACACGACGATCACGGCGGTTTACAGAGTGAATTCGTATACCGTTAAATTCCTAAACCTAAAAGGAAAAGTTATCAAGACGCAAAAAGTTAACTACGGTGCGACTGCAACTGCACCTAAAAAACCTACGAAACGAGGCTACAAAGTGTATTGGAGCCGTGAGATGACGAATATAACCGGCGATACGACGATACGCGCGAAGTATAAGAAATAAAATTTGTTTAAACAAAAAAGAGCCATTCGGCTCTTTTTTTGAGATTGCGGGTCTTAGCCTGCAATGACGAGCGTGTCGCTGTTTTTATTGACAAAAGTTGGGATTTAGGGTATAATTTATAAGATAGGGTCGGCGTATCCTAGTCGGCACTTGTTTTTCCAAAGGCGGGGCTAAAAATCCGTCAAAGAGCATATCTGTGAAGTCTCTGGTGTTTGCTTACCTCTGCCAAAGGTGGGTTTATGCTGGGGGTTAAGGTTTAAGGGCTGCTGTGCCTTGGCAGGCATGGCTCAAACCCTTTTTCCGTGGAGACCTGCATATGTGCGGGAGCCTATTTTGGGTTTACTGTACGGTGTAGGATGAAACCTGCTTTGCGGGAGCGTTTTTGACTTCCGTGGGCAGTGTAGCTTGCTTTGAGCGGGGGTGGAGGATAGTGGCTACGTGCTGCTTGAAACTATACTCTGCAAAAGAAGATAGGAAAAACAACAGGCTGTTTGGGAAAGCCTCTAGGCGTTTGTGCGTTTAGGATTGCAGTATGAGCTAAGTGGTTATATAGTAGCGCGAGTTGGTGACGCTTGCGACTGCACCTTAATTGGCAACGGCTCTTTTGGCGACATTGGAGCGGTGCATGCGGGAAATCCCACTATACCTATGCCATAAAGTTTACTAAGCGCACGGCCCTACATTTTTTATTATGAAACGAGTGAATATGCAAAAGAATAAGCGTGTTTCTAAGCGGAATTATTGGGTTTTAAAAGCCTTTTTCTTGACGCTTTTTATCTCCAGCGTATTTTCATTGTTAGCAAATTCAGTGCTTCCAATCGCGCCGATTTGGGCAGAGATTGTGTTGGTATTGATATTTGTTTTAATCGGTGTTATCGCGGATGCTGTTGCCACGGCTGTTACGATTGCGTCGCCTGTTCCGTTTAATTCCATGGCATCGCGTAGAGTGCGTGGCGCGGAAACTACGATATATTTAATTAAGCACGCCGAGAAAGTGGCGAATATTTGCGGCGACATAATTGGGGACATTTGCTCGATTATTTCGGGTGGCTCGATTGCGATTTTAATCGATAGCCTCGCAGGGTTTAAAAGCCCGATGTATGGTATAA
>NZ_BDHD01000187.1:0-3320 GCF_054786075.1 Treponema sp. R6D11
TGTACAATAAAAAAAAATCCCACCGCCATAAGTAGTACTTTTGCAATTTCTTATAGTCGAGTTTGAAATTTTAGCCGTAATAATATTAGAAATTTTTATTCCACTGCCATTAGTTATACCATTGATGTTTACATAGTCTATGGTTATGTTATCATGCGGTACTAATGTTGGGTAGGTGAAAATATCATCTATGTTCTCGTATGCGAAAATGCCACCTGATGAAGCGTCTCTTAATGTCAGGTTTTCAAACAATAAATCACCGTTTATTTTCGTTGAGTAGAACAAATATTCCGTTCTTACTCCACCGCCTAAATCGCCGGAAATTGTTACCGTATTAGCCGCGACATTGCGCTGGCTCTTTGCAGTTTCATTTCCCGCAAAGCCGCCTATGTAACTTGTGTTGGCTGTAAGCGGGAAGTAATCGCTTGTTTTGTTTCCCGGTTTGTAAGTTCCGGCGGCTATCCATATTTCTTTGGGTATGTCTTGTGGGAATTGCGCGGCGGCTTTGCACGCGTCTTTTAGGTTGCGGAAGGCGTTTTCCCAACTGGTTCCGTCTCCGTAACCATAGGCGTTGCAATTTACATAAATTGTCGATTGCAGTTCCCTTACATTTACCGTATAACTTCGGGTGTTTTTGCCGTTTGCGGAAACTACCGTGTATGTTACGGGAGCGTTAAATATTCTGCCGGAAACTCCAGATACTTGCGCAGTTCCAGATACGTTTACCTGTCCTGCGGCGGTAAATTGCGGGTACATTGTATTTGTAGTTGCTCCTGAACCGGGACGGGCGTATACGGATATTATGCCGTTTATCTGGTCTATTTTTCCAATTACAGGGTCGGCAAGACCGCTGTTTTCTTCAGGGTAAAAACCAAAAGCGGTAATTGCCGCGTCTGAGGACGTGTCGCGGATCATTTTGCACTGTACCCAGTAGTCAAGAACAAGCGAGGGATACTCAGGGTTTGTTACAGTGTACTTTATCTGTCTTCTAAAGTCCTGCGCGCTGGCGCTTGATACCTGTACGCTTCCGTAAACTGTTACAATGCCGTCGGCGGTGAATTCAGGCGTAATAGAGGCTGGCGCGGTTATTCCGCCGTAATAGGCATCTATCAGAATAAGACCGTCGCTGATATTTCCAACGGCATCTTGCACTAAATCGGCGTTATGGGCGGCGGAAAAACGGAACGATGTAATATGAGGCATATTGCTGGCAATATTGATTAATTCTACTTTTACCGCATAAGTGCGGACATACATTTCGTTACGCGAAACTACGCGGTATTCAAGCTGAGACGAAAAATCATGGCTGTTTGCTCCGCTTGTCTGCGTAACGCCGCCTACGCTCACTGTTCCCGGACTTATAAAATTCGGCGTTAGTGTCGAAGGTTTCGCCCCGGAATAAAATACCTGTACGTTTATTGTTCCCGTGTTATCGGTGTTTATTATTGAACCTACTGCGTTTGCGGAAATACCGCTGTTAATTGTTTTGTTAAAACGGAAGTCCGTAATACTGCGTATTGTATCGCTGTCTTCTGTAAAAACAACGGTAAGCGTGTAATTTTTTGTTTCGCCGTCTCTTGTTATGGTAATTATTTTTGTTTGTATTCCAAGACTATTCGAAAATTGAATAGGGTTATTGCCGGAAGTTATTTCATTTCCGTCAACATTAAAACTTTCTCCAAGTATTTGGAATGATGGAATAAGCGCGTAACTTAAAGATGGCATCTCCGCAGGGTATGACGCGTTTGCGTAAACAGCGGAGTTTCTTTCATCTACCATACACAGGGCATCGCTTACCAATTCCGCATTATCGTATTTGGAAAAACGTATGTTAAGAAGACGCGGTTCGCCTGAATCTTCTACGACATTAACTGTATACTGTCGCGTGCTACCACGTCCGCCTATTACAATCATGGTTACAGGACCAGTAAAATCAATTGGTATATTAAGAGCGGGTATGTTAAAATCTGGGTTCGCTTTTATTAAATTTGTTAAAGTATTAAGAAGGTCTGATGATCTGCTCAATTTCATCGCGTAATCCGTAAGGTCAGCGCTTGGGAACGCGACTCGCACATAATCAAGCGTTACGGGAATAATAGTCGCTTTTTCTGATACTGTTATTTGCGGAATAAGTTCATGGACGGGACTGCCTTTCGCGACTGTCGCTATAACGCTGTTGTTATAAATTTCCGCGGAACCCAACTGTCCGTCAACATAAAACGATAAAATAAGCGTATCATCGGGTGGTATTAAGTCGTGAAAATAATTGTTACAAGCGCCTAAAAAAAGCGCTATAACTATTCCTGCAAAAACTTTTACTGTGTTTTTCTTGTTCATCTTTTTTTCCTTTTACTTTATTATCAAATCTACACAGCGATACATTTCCATCTGTGTTTCATCGGACGCTTTTTTTGCGCCCATGTATTCTATTTTTATTCGTGACGGATCTATTTTGTAATTTTCACGCAAGTATTCAGCGCACTGTTCCGCCCTTGCCGCCGAAAGCGCCGGTGTCCCGTCTGTTCGCCTTGGTTGCCATTCGGCGGTTCCTGTAGGCGCATAGTACGCCCGAATCGTTATTTGCAATGATTGTTTTTCCTGTAATTGTTTTCCGGCATCGTCAAGCGTTAGTTGATACTGCTCATTTATTGTCGCGTTGTTTACCCCAAAGTAAATTGGATTTACAGGCTTAACGTTTTTAACAGGCTTTTTAGCGGAACGATTAATCAATGTTAATGGTTTTATTGAAATTCCGGCTTCCACAAGCGCAAGAGGCACAGGTCCGTCATTTTCAATAACAAAATCCGCTCCGCCTCCGGCATAGATTTTTAAAAATTTTCCCTTTGTCGTCCATGTCGCGTAAATCCTCGCCCCCATAAAAAGATTGCGCTCGTTATCTTCTTGAAGATTTTCCAGAATTACGTCAATGGCGGTAGGGTAGCGGTATACTTTGGAAAAGAAATATCCTGTTAATAAATCCCCCTGTACCCCAAAGCCAAAATATATTGGATATTCATAACCAAACTTGAGCGAAAGGGGAATCATTGTTATATCAAGAACAAGGGGGTTAGTTCCTTCAAAGTTTGTATACCCCGATTCAACGGCTAATCGGAAATTTTTGTATTCGTATCCTAACGCTCCGCGAAAACCTAGTTTTGGATTTACATGTTCAGAGAGAAATTCTGGCGCAAAATATTTATGAAGCGCCCCTTCAATAAAGAAATCGTCAAACCAACGTGTTTCTTCTGAAAAAAGAGGAGTTGTGAAAGCAATAAAAATGGTAAAAAATACTGCTTTCATGATTGAAGTTGACGGGGGAG
>NZ_BDHD01000188.1:0-3319 GCF_054786075.1 Treponema sp. R6D11
AGTCTTGTTCCTGTTGGACAGTCTCCTGCGTCAAGGGCTTCTACTCTCTCCGCAGGCTGACCGTCGGGACCGGTTGCGAGGTTATCGCTTGCGGCAAGGAGCATACCTTTCGATTCAACGCCGCGTAATTTTGCGGGCTTAAGGTTATAGGCGACTATTATCTTTTTGCCTAAAAGTTCTTCTTCTTTGTAGAAAGGCACAAGACCGGAAACAATTATCCGCTCTTCGCGTGTTCCCGTAACGCCCTCTCCTACTTCAAGATGTTCAATATAAAGTTTATCGGCTTTTGGATGCCTTTCTATCTTCTCTATTTTGGCGACACGTAAATCCATTACGGCAGAAAAAGGTTTACTTGCCGCCTGTTCCGCCTCGCTTTCCTGCCGTTCTTTCTGGCTGCCTGAATATTTTTCACGTAACGCCGCAACTTGCTCGTCTTCAAGTTTTGCAAACAAAACTTCGCTTGTTATTTTTATATTACCGATGCCTTCCGCTTTTCCAATGTCCTTCCAATCAAGATTTTCTCTGTGTTTAAGACCGAAAAACGAGGCGACTTTTCCGGCTGCTTGCGGCATATATGGCTCTATTAATACCGAAAGATCACGGACAAGGTAGGTAAGGTCGCGTATAACGGACTTTGCTTTTTCGGGATCATCGTTGCGTAAACGCCACGGCTCGTTGTCTTGGAAATATTTATTCGCAAACGAGGATAATTCAAATATTTCTCTAAAAGCGTCTCTTAATTCGGCTCTGTCAAGTTTTTCCGTAATTAATTTTTCCCTTTTTACCGCTTCCGCCCAAAAAGCGCCGTCGCTCTTTCCTTCGGGAATTATGCCGTCATAGTAGCGTGTAACAAAGGAGAGCGTGCGATTTACTAAATTGCCAAGGTTGCCTATAAGCTCTCCATTTACTTTTTCCTGAAAGTCGCTCCATGTAAACATTGCGTCGGATTTTTCGGGCCTGTTGTAATACACATAAAAACGCCATACGTCGGCGGGAATTCCTGTCTCTTTAGCGTCTGTTCCAAAAACTCCTATTCCTCTGGATTTGGAAAATTTTCCGTTTTCATAGTTAAGGTACTCCGTACTGGACATGTGGTGTAACATTGTCCATTTTTCTCCGCTTCCCAAAAGACTGGATGGAAAAATTACAGTATGAAACGGAATATTGTCTTTGCCTATAAACTGAAACAACTCAACGTCATTCGGGCTTTTCCACCAATAATTTACAAAATCACGCCAATTTCCTTTTTCTTCACCTAACGTACCTGTTATGGAAATATAGCCGATTGGAGCGTCAAACCATACATAAAATACTTTTTTTTCGTAACCCGGTTTTGGAACAGGGATTCCCCATTTTAAGTCTCTTGTTATCGCACGCTCTTTTAGTCCGTCTCTCATCCATGCCTGAGTCATCTGTATGGCGTTATGCGCCCAGAAGCCGTCTACGGAGGCTTTTTTTATCCAGTTGTCAAGTTTGTCTTTTATTCCGGGAAGGTTAATATAAAGATGATTTGTTTTTTGCAAAGTTGGAGAACTGCCGCAGGCGGAACATTTAGGCTCTTTTAAATCGGTAGGATCTAATAATTTGCCGCAAGCCTCGCATTGATCCCCTCTCGCTTCCGAACTGCCGCAAATAGGACAAACGCCTCGAATATACCTGTCAGCAAGAAACCTTTGGCACTTTGAGCAGTAAAATTGTTCTATCGTTTTTTCGCAGATAAATCCGGCTTTATCCAATTTTAAAAATATTTCCTGCGTTACTTCCGTCTGAATGGGAGTCGATGTGCGTCCGAATTTGTCAAAGGCAATATTAAACCATTTATAAATATCGCTGTGAATCTTATGATAGCGGTCGCACAATTCTTGGGGGCTTACGCCTTCTTCCGCAGCTTTGTTTTCGGTAGCGGTTCCGTACTCGTCCGTGCCGCAAACGTACAGGGTCTCATAACCGCGAAGCCTGCAAAAACGGGCAAAAGCGTCTGCAGAAAGCACCTGAATAAGGTTGCCAAGATGAGGTTCGTTATTGACATAGGGCAATGCCGATGTAATCAGTCTTCTTTTCATATAGTTTATGATAGCTAAAAACTAAGAGGTATTCAATACTTAGTGGGAGAACTTTATGGTAAACTCGTTTATCCACGAGCCGCCGTCTTTAAGAGAAATTGAAAATACAGGCATTATTCTTGCCGCCTGATAATAATCGTTATTGTAAACAGGGGCGAGATTTCCGGAAAATGTCTTTGCGGACGAAATCAATATCTGCACCTCGTTTTTTACATCGAGTATTTTAAGGTTATCTGTATCAAATTCCTTGTCTAAATGAATATCTTTTCCATTAACGTCAACCTTAGAAAAACGAACATACTCGTCCGTGATATTCGCAAATGAAAAACAAATCATGGGAATAAATTTAAACGACAGCGGCTGTTTTCCCGTATTTTTTAAATTATACGAAACTGTAAGAATATCTTTTTTAAGCAAAAAACATTTATTTATTTCTATTTCCCCAAACGGCGTATTGTCGCCTGACGCGGAAAGTTTAAAGCATATTTTTCCTTTTTTATCCTGCGCTATAGATTCATAATCCTCATTAAAACAAAGTCTTGTATCTTCCGTAATAGCGTCTTCATGTTTATCAACAATTGTATCCAAAGGAAGCAAAATATCGGCAAACATCGTCCGCCTGCCAAAATCGCCTGAACCGCAATCCAGATAATTCCATTCCTTTGGCAGATAATCAAGCTCAAAAACACCGGCTCCTTTGGGCTGAATGTAACAGTTAATAACAGCGTCCTGAAAAATAAATTCTTTTACGCCGTCAAAATCAAAATCATGCTGTATTAACGATGGAATAAATTTTCCCGTCTCGCGAGTCATCATTTCCGCGCGTAAAAGAGAACTGTACGCAGACTTGCGAAGCTCATTCCTAAGGTATCCGTTACCAGGAGAAAAAAGGTTTGAGTCCTGGGCTTGCCAAAGTTCTTCCCTCGCACTTAACTTGCGCGCTTTATCCCCTTTTAACTGATTTATTAATACATTGGTAAATATCATCTTTGAATAAATACCGCCTGACTCATCATGTTCAATTATAAATTTTCGCGGTGAAAAATTATTTTCCATGGCTGATGAGTTGGGGAAACTTTCCTTTTTATATGTTTTATGCCCTCTTAAAAATTTGGAAGGTAGCGTAGTTTCTACAATGTCTTCGGAAAGAGATATTTCCTCAAAAAAACGATTCCATGCCGTGTCCGGCGCTTCTTCCGAAGATGATAAAATTTTCTCAGGAAAAACGCTGATTATTTTTTCGGAGTCTTTTTTGC
>NZ_BDHD01000189.1:0-3291 GCF_054786075.1 Treponema sp. R6D11
GTATTGTTCGAGAAGTTTATTGGCAAACTCTTTGAGCCCCGTTCCCTCTTTCATCGCCGCAGTTATCGCTAAAATTTTATTATCTTTTTCAGCTATTTGAAGTAACTTTGCTCCAACAGCGTCGCTAGAAGAAAATTTACTGCCTCCGCTTTTCTTTTTGCCAATTCCATGAAATTTTGCAGGGTTTTTTTCAGCATCTTCATAGCCTTTTCCCTTTTTAGTTACAACATGAATCAAAATCGGACCAGAAATTTCTTTCGCCCGATTGAAAACATATATTAAATCGTTTAAATCATGCCCATCGATTGGTCCTATATATTTAAATCCAATGGTCTCAAAATATGTGGTTTTTAAAACTGCGCTCCTGAGCGCCTGCTTTAGATTATATAACCCATCAGCAACTTTTTCGCCAAATTTCGTTTTGCTCAAGTTAGAATTAATCGTGTCTTTCAATGCATAATAAGATTTTTGCGTACGCAATCTAGTGAGATAATGAGCAAACGCTCCGACATTTCTGCTTATCGAATATTGGTTATCATTAAGCACAACGATCAAGTTTTTTGCGTTGATATGACCAGCGTGATTGAGAGCTTCAAAAGCCATGCCGCCCGTTAACGAGCCGTCGCCTATTATGGCAATTGATTTATTTTCGCTTTTTTCTTTTTCCATTGCGATAGCGTAACCAAGAGCGGCTGAGATCGATGTTGACGA
Source organism: Treponema sp. R6D11 (assembly GCF_054786075.1). Lineage (NCBI taxonomy): Bacteria > Pseudomonadati > Spirochaetota > Spirochaetia > Treponematales > Treponemataceae > Treponema > Treponema sp. R6D11. The sequence continues at coordinate 712 of NZ_BDHD01000189.1, forward strand.
ATGCCCGGTGTCAAAAACATCGTGTTCACTCTCACTCCTCTTGGGGAACCCAGATAATCCATCTTTTTGACGCAAGCTATCAAAAAACTCTTTCCTTCCGGTAAGCATTTTATGAACATAAGACTGATGACCAACATCAAAAATAAATTTATCATTAGGTGAATCAAAACAATGATGCAAAGCCAAAGTTAGCTCTACAACCCCCAAATTGCTAGCAATGTGACCACCAGTTTCCGTGACCTTTTCTATTAGAAACTCTCTTATATCTTGCGCTTCTTTTTCTAATTGTTTTATCTCATCCATACAATTATTTTAACATTTTATATTAAAAATGTCAACTAATCTCTGCCAAAAATACTGTTTTTCCATCTCTAGAAAATTTTATTTTATTGTCTTTATAATAAACAGAGATAAAATCGCCCAATTTCGTTTCTGCAATATAATTAACATTTATTCTTTTAGGCGAATACCCCAAAACATTTTCAACCCAGTTTATATAGCGCGCATTGTTAACATGATTGTTGCTGTCTATATCACTATATTGCACCGTGAATTCGGAAAATTTTTCACATTCTTCTGTAAATATAATTTTATTTGGAGCTTCATTCATAGGCTCTTCCCAATCATAATCCGGATAAGCATTGATACACCTAAGCGGGCGTCCTGTCGTGGCATCAATAAGCATAGACGAGCTTTTTGATAAGACTATTCGCGCGTTCTCGCTGTTATACACTTCCCAATTTCTAAGTGCAATAAATTTATCGACCCCTGCAGAAAAGGTCCTTATTTTTATAACATCTCCAGCAGCAGGATACGAAACAACGTCGACAGCCTCTCTTGCGATGACCCAAAAATTACCGTTTTCTAGCATTTTTTCATGCCCCATCCCGAGAGAGCATAAATGCTGTTCTGCGCACTCCTGCATAACATCCCAAAGTGGCGCAAGCCGCATTAAACGTTCACTATTGCAATCCATGAATTCACTAACTCTATGTTCAATTATGTATTCATTCATATAAAATTCACCAACTTGATTGTATCATAACAAAACAAAAAAAGCAATAAAAAACGGCAGAAATCTCCGCCGTTTTAAAACTCAATCTACGCCTTTGCACTGCTTTTTTTAGCATTGCTCGTTTTGTTGCTTGTTTTTGCTTTCGTCTTAGACTTGCTTTGCGAAGTAGTTTTCTTTTTTGCTGTTGTTGCTTTCTTTTTGGTAGGCATAATATTCTCCTTTAATTATACTTTTATGATATTATTATGTAATTTTGTTTTTTTTATACATTTTTTGTTGAAAAATTTGTAGAATTTTGTTGACATTTATTTTATATAGTGGTAAAATCATATTCGCGAGGTGTTAATCCCCCAATGAAACTTGAAAAAGAGAAGAAAATATTTGAAAAGATTGATTATGTATATCTAGGCATAATCGGTTTTTTATTAGTTAATGTCCTAGCGATGTATATTTCGCCAAGACCAGAGCCAGAGCCAGTAACCATAAATCATCTTGCAATGGCAGCAAATGGTACAGATTTAATTCCAGCTGATGAATCAGTTGCGCAAGCTGATCAAAGTTTTTCTACAGTCGCTGAAGTTCAAAACAGGATGGCATCTAAATCCGTTACCACATCCAGTTCAGTTAACACTTCCTCCTCTACTAGCTCAAAACCAAAAAAAATAACCCCTGGAGAGGCTAAAATAAATATAAATAAAGCTGGAATACTAGAACTTCAAAGGCTACCAGGAATAGGCGAGGGTTTGTCCGCAAGAATAGTTGCATACCGAATCGAAAACGGCCCCTTCACTTCTATTCAAGATTTAACAAACGTTTCCGGCATAGGCGCAAAAACACTAACGAAGTTTGCTCAATATATAACCATATAATATAGAACTTTTATACCTAATCTCGCTCGACTAGCTCAGCGAGATTTTCATTTTTGTAGCTTATCGCCTGCAGGATGCCAAGCGATATAAATGTGGTGACGAGTGATGACCCGCCATAGCTAATGAACGGCAAAGTTATTCCTGTTAGCGGAATTAGGTTAATCACGCCACCTATAATAATAAATGTTTGTAACCCGAACAATGTTGCGATAGTTATTGCTATCCATTTGTCATACCCTCTGGCCGCCAAGGCAATTTTATAACCACGATATACCAATATAAAGAACAATAGCACAACAGCGCAGCCTCCAAAGATGCCGAGTTCTTCGCAAATTGCAGAAAAAATAAAATCGGAGTGTACTTCTGGTATAAATTCTGGGTGCCCTAAGCCGATGCCTGAACCGAAAAATCCACCGCTAGAAATTGCAAACAAGCTCTGCGCTGTTTGAAAACTCTTATTAGTCATATCACCAAACGGATGCAGCCAGTTTTGTATGCGTGTTTGAATATGCGTTAAATGATTAGCAGCAAACCACACAGCAAGAGACATCAAGCTAAAATTGCTAAGTAATATCCAAAACTGTTCTCCATGAACAAACAAAACGCATAAGTAAGTCAAGAAAAACAACACCATCGAACCCCAATCGCGCTGCAAAATAAAAAACAAACATATAACATAAATGCATGACATTACGA
>NZ_BDHD01000190.1:0-3277 GCF_054786075.1 Treponema sp. R6D11
AAATGAATATGTTTGTATTTCAGATATTCCCGTGGCAATCAATATTTCTTTCGCTTTATTTTGGAAAGTGTCAAACTCGTCATATCCGCCACCTAAAACGCTGCCTGAAAGCGGTTTGCTAGGTATATTTTCATAACCATAAAAGCGCGCTACCTCTTCCGCAATATCCTCGATTCCCGTAATGTCAGATCTAATCACAGGAATTATAGCGATATCATTTTTAATTTCAACACCTAGCTTGCTAAGCAAATTTTCAATAAAATCTCTTGAAATTTCAGTTCCCAAAAGTTTATTTATTCTTTCGATATCCAGCTTGATTTCTGTTTGTTTTTCTTTTTCACAGGTATCTATACATCCGCCAACAATCTCGCCAGCACCCAATTCGGCAACAAGCTCGCACGCTCTATCAAGCGCAGTTTTAGCCACGCTAGGATGAACACCTCTAATGTATCGCGTGCTAGCATCGGATAACAATTGCAATCTTTTAGCCGTCTTTCTTACGGTCCCGTTTGCAAAACAGGCTGATTCAAAAACAATAGTGTTTGTGTCTTCTGTAATTCCAGAATCCAATCCACCCATGATACCAGCAACAGCTATAGGCTTTTCACCGTCAGCGATTATCAAATCAGTCGACAATAATTCTCTATCAGACTCATCTAATGTCGTAATAACTTCTTTGTCATTAGCGTTGCGAACAATAATTTTCTTGCCCGAAATTGCTTTATAATCAAACGCGTGCAGTGGCTGTCCGTATTCCAACATTACATAATTGGTTATGTCCACGATGTTATTAATAGCACGAATGCCACAATCATTCAATCTTTTTTGCATCCAATCCGGGCTAGGTCCGATTTTTATGTTTTTAATTACTCGCGCCTTATATCTAGGACATTTTGCAACATCTTCCACTTTCACAGTCAGATAGTCCTTAATATTTTCGCTGTTTTCCTTAACTTTTGGTTCTTTTACAAAAAAATCTTTTTCAAAAGCGACGGACGCTTCTCTGGCAAGAGCTATAATGCTTTGACAATCCGGACGATTTGCCGTCAGCTCGATTTCAACGATTTTCTCGTTCAATCCAAGCACTTCTTTTATGTCCTGCCCATTTTTTCCTTTGTCTAAAATTAAAATTCCATCAGCTTTTTCGCGTTTTTCGTTCGGTAATAGTTCATCAATTGAACACATCATGCCACAAGAATCCACACCTCGTAGCTTCGCTTCTTTGATTTCAAAACCGCCCGGAAGAATAGCGCCTACAAGGGCAACCGGAACAACAGCTCCTTTAAAAACATTTTGTGCTGCAGTTACTATTTGCAACTTTTCCTTGCCAATATCGACTTGGCATATTTGCAAGGCATCGCTGTTTTCATGCTTTTTAACATCCTTAATAGTGCCGACAACAACGTTGTTAATATCGGCGCCTAGATCTTCAACGCCTTCAATCATGGTCCCTGTGTTAGTCATTTTTTCTTGGAACTCTTTAATTGGAACGTCTTTTATATCAACATAATCATAAATCCAACTAATAGGAATTTTCATTTATTATTCTCCTTTGTGATTACAGCTCTTATAATTGCGTAAAAAGCGTATCCTATCATAAATCCTGTTATATTTAAAATATAGTCATCTACATCAGCAACTCTGCCTATAAAAAATTGTATCAACTCTATTGAAATTATAAAAATCGAGCCAATTACGAATAACCTCCAGAATGAACAAGCTTTTTTCCATATTAACGGAGGCAAAAACCCGAATGGCGCGAATATTAGAAAGTTGCCTATAAGGTTTACTATTCTAGTTTGAATTGGCAACTCTGCTCCCCAAAAATATTGCCTAATAGATTTTAGAGGTCTCAAGTTGCACAAAAACCTTGTTTCATATCTCGACTCTAGAGTGTAAATCATGAATACAGCAATAAACATTGAAAAAATCCACAACGCCGTTTCCCTATGCCATATAAACGATATTTTTTTCTTGCGCATATAAAGCGCTCTTATAATTAAATACGGAATTGTAAATACCAAGGCGATAGGAATAATTTTTAAGAAATAATCAACCACACTATTCATTAAAATTGTTCCAAAAACCTAATGTCGTTTTCATAGAACAATCGCAAATCATTTATTCCCAAATCCTTCATAGCAATTCGTTCCAAGCCCAATCCAAATGCGAAACCTGAATATATATCCGGATCAATGCCGACGCCTTTAAGCACGTTTCTATGTACCATTCCGCAACCTAAAATTTCTATCCAACCTTCGCCTTTGCAAACATTACATCCTGCGCCATCACATTTTGGACAAGCGATATCCATTTCGCCGCTAGGCTCTGTAAATTGGAAATGGTGAGGTCTAAATCTGGTTTTCGTCTTTTCCCCATATAATTTTTTGACAAATGTTTCTAGACACCCTTTTAAGTTTGCCATCGACACATCTTTATCAACAACAAGTCCTTCAATTTGATGAAACAAAGGAGAATGTGTGCTATCTACTGCATCACTACGATACACCCTTCCTGGAGCTATAATTCTTATCGGAGGTTCTTGATTCTCCATAACTCGAATCTGCACAGGTGAAGTTTGCGTCCTCAAAAGCACGTTTTCAGTAATATAAAAAGAATCTTGGGAGTCCCGCGCAGGATGGTCTTGCGGTATATTAAGCGCTTCAAAATTATAGTAATCTGTTTCAATTTCCGGCCCATGAACAACGCTAAAACCCATGTTAATAAATATTTCGCAAATTTTATCTAATATAATATTCAGTGGGTGTTTATGCCCAATCTTTTTTCTTTTCACCGGTAGAGAAATGTCTATCCATTCGTCCGCTAGCTTTTTTTCTAACTCCAAATCTTCAAAATTTTCTTTTAAATTCTTAATCTTTTCTTCCGAAAACACACGCAACTCATTTATTTTTTTCCCAACGACAGGTTTCTCTTCATTTGGCAACTTTCCAAGTTCTTTCATAAGAGCTGTAATCATACCTGATTTTCCAAGATATTTAACTCTGATTTCTTCAACTTCTTTGAGGCTTACAACCTCTTCTGCCTCTATCGCTAATTTAATCTCTAAAATTTTGTTGTCCATTAGTACCCCTTCACATCCATTAGAGAATCATCGCCTTCGATCCAATCTTGGACATACATCACACTATATTTCTCCGGAGTATTACGTATTACAACTTTTTCAATACCCGCATTTATAATAAGTTTTTTGCACATCGCACAAGAATTTGCGTCAGGCACTAATTCGCCGTTTTCTTTTTCAACTCCAACTAAATAT
>NZ_BDHD01000191.1:0-3250 GCF_054786075.1 Treponema sp. R6D11
CAGTAGGAATGCTGATAAATAACAATTCAGCAATTTCCTTCGCTGTTTTACCGGAAATGAGAAGTTGATATATTCCCTGTTCACGATGTGTAAGAGCTACATTTTGAGGAGTTAAGAGCTTATGTTTGTTTTCACTTTTTAATATATCAGCAACCGATGTGTTAAAATAATCAAAAGGTAATAAATCCCCAAGTTTTACTTCAATAACCTCAGTACCGCGACCTTTAAAATAAAAAAGCGCGTCAGGGGACATAAATTCCATAAACATATGACGGCAAGCTCCGCAAGAAGTCAAGGGAACAGGTGAATTCACAGCTACCATTACAAGAGCCGAAAAGGAACGTTTCCCTTCGCTCAACGCTTTCATTAAAGCAACTTCTTCCGGGCAGACGGTAAATTTATAGTGCCTGTTTTCTATATTGCATCCTGTAAAGATAGAGCCGTCATCTGCAAGCAGAGCGGCTCCAACATTAAAATTGGAATAGGGAACATAAGCTTTTTCCGCCGCTTTTTGAGCTTTATCAAAAAGGGTATTTAATAGAGATTTTTTCAAAAATGACACCCCATGTTTATTAAAAAAATGGCTAAAAATTATGTATAACATAATATTATGTATTAAATAATTATTCAAGAAATAAATAGGTTTTATTATTATTTTTTAGGTAACCAAATGGGGCAACCGCGAGATATTTTTGCCAGAAATTTAAGGGAAATCCGCCGAAAATGCGGGTTTTCACAAGAAAAACTTGCAGAAAAAGTCAATGTATCCACTCATCATATCGCTATGATAGAGCTAGCCCGTAATTTTCCCACATCAGAATTAATGGAACGTATCGCAAAAGTCCTTAATATCAAAATCCATGAACTCTTTGTAGAAGGCAATTCCATGAGCCATGATTTTGAACAATTACGTAGGGAAATCAAAACCGATATGAAACAACTATTCGGCGAATTTATTGAAAAAACTAAAAAGAAGAAAAATTAATATTTTACCACTTGAAAAAAAATCAAATACAGTGCAAAATAAAAAATGGGAGAAAAATATGAGTCTTGCCATTACAGTTGATAATTTTAAGTCCGAGGTACTGGAATCGCCGATTCCAGTATTAATTGATTTCTGGGCTCCTTGGTGCGGTCCTTGTAAAATGCTCAGTCCTGTAATTGATGAAATTGCCGGAGAATACGAGGGGCGCGTAAAAGTCGGTAAAGTTAATATCGATGAACACGGCGTTCTTGCGGAACGTCATGGGATTGTTTCCATTCCCACGCTGATTCTCTACAATAATGGGGAATTGGCGGCTCAGAAAAACGGAGCCGCCCCAAAACACGATATTATTTCTCTGTTTAAAAGCTTACTTTAAATACCTTTTTATACTATTTGTCTTCCCCACAGTCGCATTACTTGTATCGGTAATATACCAATCATTTGCCGTGTCGGTATCTTCAACAGTTTCATCTCGGCATATTGTGCGTGTGTTGGTTGTCTTTCCGCTTGCGACCGCGTCTTGCGGACTGCAAATTTTTTCATCTTGGGATTTCCACGCTCCGCTTTTAAATAAAAATTCAGCAGTCTCGGCAAAATAATCTTTTGTCCACCAGCTATCCGCGCTATCGGATATTATTACCGCGTCAAGCACATTGTCGTCCTGATCCAAAACATAAATCATAGCGGTTTTGTGCAGTAATTTTGCAGTATCTCCCGGTATCCAAAAATCCCGCCCCGTCGCGGACGCGTTTACGCCGACCGATTCATCAAGGTTATTGGTGTATTCATCTTTACTTTCAGGATTATATGTACGCAGATGAAGAACCATATATTCGTCTTTTTTTACTTCGACAGGCGAGAACTCATAAATGGTTTGTTTAGCGGCGGTAGTATTACTGTTGATAACTACCCGCATAGCGCCCAAATTACCGGCTGACTTTGTTTTAAATTCGATAAACTCTTCTTTTTTTCCGGCAGCGGCGTTTGCGGTTTCGGTACAAACTTCATTAATCACCAAATCTGGCATCCTGTCATTTCTGGCGCGGAAAGAGACAAGCACATTCAGGGTGTTTTTTTTCTCGTCCTCCGCCAGTAGATTCGCGTTTATCAGTTTTCCTGATTCCGTTTTTTCCTTAAATTTGACCTTTACAGTACTGCCGTTTTCCACCGAATCAACGGACATTTCTGGTTCAAAATTAAGATATTTGATTGTCACAGACCGCGAAAAGACAAATTCGACCTCTTCCTGTGACACCGCCCGACAACTTAGATAAAGCAGAGCTGAAGAACTGCTTCCCTTTACCGGCGCTGCGCCGGGTGTTTCCGGGGTTGAGCAGGAACCAAGCAAAACGCCCAGCCCCAGCAGCAAAAAATATTTTTTCATATTTTTACCTCCACCTATATATGGCGCGAAGGTGTCATTTTGCTTGACTAAATTTAAAAATTTTTTTACTTTTTTTAAGGAATTTTTACCGCTAACCGCAAAAAATGCGTTATATTATAGTATAATATTATAGATATTTGGTTTATAAAACCCTTTTTTGGCGGGGTTTACGGAAAATAGGCTTAAACAGGGGCATAGAAGCGATGAAACAAATAAAACTTTTTATCCCGATAGCGTGTATAACATTTGCCTTGTTATTCGCCTGTGAAAACCCCTGGATGACGGAAGTTCTTAAGGAAAAAACCATAACTTTTGACAGCAACGGCGGTACTGAAGTGCCGCCCCAAAAACTATATTCAGGCGACCGCGTAAAAAGACCCGCAAATCCTGTTAAACCCGATTTTATTTTCTCCGATTGGTATACAGACAATGAAACATTTGAAGATCTATACGATTTTAATTCTATCCCACCCGATAGCATGACTTTATATGCTAGGTGGACTGAAGCAGTGCCTACTGATCCGTATATTAGAAGCGTTGCTGTTGATGTTATTAGCCCTGTAAAAGGAGCTCGTATAGATACGACGGCTAATGTAGTTGGCAAGGCGAACTATACCTGCAGTTCGGTAACATGGAGTCCTAGTGGGGGGGGGGGGGGACCTAATAACTTCCTAGGGGAAACCAAATATACGGCCAGGGTTACACTAACGGCAAAATAGGGTTATATATTTGTTGCCCCGATCCCCCCAAAAAAAAAACCCAACGATGCGATTATCACCCATACTGTCTTTTAAAAAAATCTAACGCTCCCGCCGAGCGACCAATTGTAAATTTCGTAGGTCCCCGATTCTTTAAAAAAAAACAGATGCGTAACTCGCTAG
>NZ_BDHD01000192.1:0-3239 GCF_054786075.1 Treponema sp. R6D11
CAATAATAGGCTGTTTAACGGCGTGGAACTTTGGAATGATAAACTTTAAAATAACGGTTTTTTTTGGTCGTTTTTTTGCTTTTTTCTCCTCTTTTATCCCTATGGGCTGATGATAGTCAGGATTCCTATGGAAATGTATCGGATTATTTAAATAATATTTACGGGATTGATGATAATTCGGGCTTAACCGCCTTCCCGATATTAAATATTCCAATGGGTGGGCGCTCCGAGGGCATGGCGGGGGCGTTTTCCGCAGTTTCTGACGATATTTCTTTCCTTGAATTTAACCCTGCCGGCTCGTCAATGTTGGAAAAGTCGGAATTGGCGTTTTTTCACAATAACTGGATAGCCGATGTAAAAATTGAGGGCATAGCCTATTCTACGCGCTTGGGAAATCTTGGTCTTGCCGCCGGAGGAAAATGGCTCTATTCGCCTTTTACCGAGTACAATTATTACGGCGATAGGGTGTCAGGGGGCTATTATTCGGAAGGCGCGGCAATTATAAACGCCTCTTATAATTTTTTCTCAGGGTACTATTTTTCCGGGCTGTCACTTGGAATGAACGTGAAGGGCGCTTTTCGCTCTATGCCCGATTATACCGATGATCACGACAATGTAATCAAAGGTTCCGGCGCATCTCAATCTACGGCAATGGTTATGGCGGATATTGGTCTGCTTACAAGGTTTAACTTTTTAAAGGCTTATAATTCAAAAGATAAGAACGCGTCCGCCGCTCTTGTAATCCGCAACTTAGGACCGTCCGCGCTTGATGAACCTTTGCCAACCGTAGTTAATGCGGCAATTTCATATAAACCGATTCGTCCGCTGACATTAGGCTTTGATTTTTTGCTTCCGTTAAATTTAGCGGATATTTCTCTTTCTGAATCGCCTTACGGGGCTTTAGGTTTGGCTGTTAATGTTACAAACTTTTTATCTATGCGCGCCGGCGTAATGTTAAAACCGGGAAGCAGCCGCGTTACTGTCGGTAGCGCCGTAAGTATGGATAAAATTTCTTTCGACATAAATTATACCCTGGATTTACTTACACAGTTACAGCCCCTTAACAGGATAAGTCTTGCGGTGCGTTTTGATTTAGGCGACGGCGGTAGAGGGCTTTTGTCGAAAAAAGTAGATGAATTGTATCTTTTGGGTCTTGAGGCTTATTCAAAGGGAAATCTGGACGATGCTAGAACGTGTTGGGAAGAGGCGCTAAAACTTGATCCAAAATACGATCCCGCAAGAGAAAGTCTTGCTATGTTGAATGACCGTGAAAATTTAAAACAAAAGATAGAAGATCTTTATAAATTGGATTTCTAGAAAACAGTTAATTATTTCTTGCGTCTAAAAACTCTATAATTTATATTCGGGAAAATATTATGCCTTCGTTCCAAGTTGGTAAGCCATTCTGTGCTGATGTAATTACTGCCAAGTGCTTCATATATTGTTGTAAAATTGCGAAGGGCGTTTTCCGCTTGATTTGCGGCATATTCGGTTGAGTCCTGTCTGAATAAAAGGCTAGACCAGTCCGAAGATTGGGCAAGCAGTATTTCCCGCGCCGCCTGATTTAACGCCCTTTCTTTTAATCCTGAATCGTCAGGGAAGCGTTCAGCTAACTCTGTCATTCGTTCCATGGAACGCGCAAGGTGGCGATAAATCCAGTCATTGGAAACGTCAAGCCATGTTTCAGCGTAACCATTTACGCCGCTTGATGAAAATTCGGGAGAAACAACTTGAATATTAGAAAAATCCTGTTTAAAAATATATTCGCTTGGACAGATAAATTTTAGATCCTTGTATTCATTTGCAAGACGGAAAAGCGTTTCTATAAATTGAAAACCCTCATGCCAAAGGTTGCCAAAAAAGCCTGCGTTATTCGCATAAAGGCTTAACGGCGCTTCTGTCATGTGCTTTGACGCTTCTTCCAGACGGGTAATTGTGTTTTGCAAAAATGTTTTTGCGTATTCTGCTATTTTGTCATTAGCAATCTTGGGGTTATAATTTCCGCCGGAACGCGACCAATACTTGTACCCCGTTCTGTGCCTTTCGCCTTCTGCGCTTAAAAACGCTTTTACAGTTTCAGGCGGCAGTTCATAACCTACATCTCTGTCATTGTTGCGGTATATTTCATCTGCCGCCGCTTTTTCTGTTTCACGCACAGCATATAGATCCCTTGCAAGGATAAATGTGCCATTATGTGTTTTTACAGGATAAAAAGTCCCTTTATCAGGCATTGGGTTGCCAAACAAAAGACCGTGGCTGTCTACAATGGTGTAAGAAAAGTTATAGTCTCTTAAATATGGTTCCAATGCGGAAGACCAACCGAGTTCCGGTAGCCAAAACCCCTGTGGAACGCCTGCAAAGTAGCGCAGGAAGCCAAGATTTCAAGTTTGCCCTTACGTCTGTAAGAATCAAACGCTTTTAAAAGATTTTTTTCATAGCGTTCCGTATACGCGATTCTTCTATCGACGATTGTGTTACAATAATGTTGAGCCAACTTGTTTAATTCATCGTTATTTGCAGTTCTTTCAATCTCCTGCCTTCCAAATTCAATTTGCTTGTCAATATAGGACAAATATTTTTTTTGTAAATGATCGTCTGTTAATAAATGAATAAGAATAGGAGAAATTGCCAAAGCAATACGGAATGGAATATGCTCTGTTTCCAGGCGATGCAATAATTCAAGAAGCGGAAGCAGTGTTTCGCTGACATATTCAAAAAAACGGCTTTCTTCGCCGGCTTGGGATAAATCATTTTCTTTTTGGTATTCTCTTACAAAAGGCAGATGAGCTTCTAAAACAAGCGAGATCGCATAACGGAATTCCATTTACTGCCTCTTACCCGTGGATTGATGATCCATGTTTTTTATTATTGATAAATCTCGCGCTCCCGAAAGATGAATTAAAGGGTTTTTTTCCATATCCGCGATAATATCATTATCATAAGGTTTTGGCAAAGTAAACGGCTGCGAAACCGCTATTTGCAACATAATATCGCCCCTGTTTACGCAAAGCTGAATAACATAACAATCCGAGTTTTGTGAGGAATGTTCCACAATGCCTAAATACCTGCCGCTGTCTTGCGCGCCTACAGATACCGTAAAATGATTATCATTTGGAGCTTTTTCTTTTCCGTTTTTATCAAGAGGAATTACACGCAAACAATAACCGTCAAAATCATCTTCGTTTTCATATAATTCCCTGTCATGTTTTTTTATTTCCCAAAAAGCAAAAACCCAAAGA
>NZ_BDHD01000193.1:0-3180 GCF_054786075.1 Treponema sp. R6D11
ATATACAGGTGAGGTTAAAGCTTTGGTTGGTGGAAGAGGCGAGAAAAAAGGGAGTTTGACTTTGAATCGTGCTACGCAGAGTTTGAGACAACCGGGTTCTTCTATTAAGCCTATTGGTGTTTATGCCCCTGCCGTTGAAAATAATATAATAACTCCGAATTCCGTTTATGTTGACAAGCCATTAAAATATGGCTCTTGGACACCTAAAAACTCGTCCGGAGGATATGCTGGTCCTATGACCATAAGAACCGCCATTGCAAAATCTGTAAATACGGTTGCGGTTCAAGTTTGCGATAAATTAGGCGTTGGCAAGGCATTTGCCTTTTTAGAAAAGTTAGGTATTTCTTCTCTCACACCTGCCGACAAATCTTTGGCGTTAAGCCTGGGTGGCGTTGACAAGGGTATTTCGCCTTTAGAAATGGGTGCCGCTTATGCAACTTTTCCTAATGAGGGAGTGTATAACAAGCCTCATACTTACTCGAAAGTTGTAAATCCAAATGGAGATGTTATACTTGAAAATAAAGATGTTGGCGTTAGTGTTATGAAAGTTTCGACAGCGCAAACCATGATAAGCCTTCTGCGTGGGCCTGTAACATCTGGCACTGCTACAGCTGCCAACTTTAGTAGCTCATATGATATTTGTGGTAAAACTGGTACTACAAACAGTAACAAAGATAGATGGTTTGTAGGATTCACTCCTTATTATACTGCGGCAATTTGGTTTGGATATGACCAACCAAAATCTATGGCAATTGGCGGTTCTAATCCTTGTGTTGTTATATTTAGCAAAATTATGTCTAAAGTTCATAGCAAATTAAAATTGAAAGCAAAACATTTTGTTCTTCCTGCCGGTTTGAACGGTCCTGTTGAAGAGTTGAGTCCTTCGCCAAGCGCTACTACAACTCCTTCTGCATCTCCTGCGGCTACCGAACAACCTGCGCCGCCTCCTACTAACGAGCCTACGGCTACTCCTTGAATACTATAGACAAGGTTCGCATAGGATAAAACGAGGAGTTGTTACCTAATTGGCAAGTAAAGAAAAGTCTTTATTTCTAAAAGGCACGCTAATTATTTTAATATCTAACTTCGCTGTGAAGATAATTAGCGCATGTTTTAAAATACCATTGGCGTGGCTGATCGGGAAAGATGGAATTGGCTTTTTTAATTCGGCATTTAGTATTTTTATCTTTGTTTATACACTTTCATCTGCAGGGGTTCCTATTGCCATATCAAAGATGGTTGCAGAATGCGAAGCGCGCGGACGGGAATATGAGGCTAAGCGAGTTTTTAAGGCTGCTTTAATAATGCTTACTGCTTTTGGTTTAGTCTTTTCTAGTATGATTTTAATCTTTGCGAGACCGCTCGCAAATGATTTTCTTAAAAATCCAGGAGTATATTATCCTTTGGTTTATACTGCTCCTGCTATTTTGTTTGTTACTATTTCTGCAGCTTTTCGCGGATATTTCCAAGGAAAACAAAATATGTATCCAACTGCCATTTCAAACCTTTTAGATGCTTTAGGAAAGCTTGTTTTTGGTTGTTTACTGAGCTATTTATTATTAAAATATGGCGTTCAATATGCTAGTGGCGGGGCGACTCTGGGAGTTTCGATTGGGGCTTTTCTTGGGTTTGTTTTGCTCGTTTCTATGTATTTCAAATATTCTAAAACTAATAAACCGACTGGAGAGACTAAGAGGTTCAAGACGATAGCAAAGGAACTCCTGAATCTTTCTGTCCCAATAACGATTGCTGCGTGTGTATCAACGCTGGTTAATTTGGTTGATACATTCACTATCACCAACAGGCTGCAAGCCGGCGGATTATACAACGCCACTGCCGCCAATGCGCTTTGGGGCGAATATTCAGGGTACGTTAAGACTGTTTACGGTGCGCCGTTTGTTGTGACTGTTTCACTTGCAATTGCTGTTGTACCTTCAATTGCGAATTTTATGGCTGCTGGCAAAAGAAAATCCGCTGAGGCGGTTGGGAAAATAGCTCTTAAAATTGCGTTGTTATTTACTATATTTTGTCTAGCGATTTGTACGGCGTTAGCTTTGCCTGTTCTAAAGATATTTCCTGGCAGCAATCAGACTACTGCGGAGTTATTGATGATTATGGCTCCATCTATTGTATTTTGGGGGATGTTTGCCATTATGCAGGCTATTTTGCAAGCATATGGCAGAGTTAAGCTACCGATAATATTTATAGCGATTGGTGTGGTTGCGAATTTTTTGATTAACTGGTTTGCAATACCAACATTAGGCATTCATTACGCATCGGTTTCGTCGACCGTTTGTTATTTCTTGATATTTATACTGACATTAATTTATATGCTTGGTGTAACTAAGATAAGGCTTAGTATAAACGAGTTTTTAGTAAAGCCGGCGATTTATCTTCTGACGCTGTATTTTTCAATGTTTCTTCTATATAAACATTGCAGCTTTGGAAATGGCTTTATTGGATTGTTTTTTGCCATTGGTGTATCTTTCCTACTATATATATTGATAATGTTTTCATTTGGTTCTATAACAGAGGAAGAACTAAAACTTATTCCTAAAACAGAAAAAACAATTATTTTCTTAAAAAAGCATAAAATTTTGCGATAAAAAAGAGGGTTTTTGCGATTTTAAGCGAATATTTAGGTAAAATTTTAATACAAAAGGAGTATTATTATGAGCAAAGCAACAATAATTGCAGAAGTAGCAAAAATCGCAGGTCAACCAAAAAACACAACAACAGCTGTTGTTGAGGCGCTAATCGCTTACGTAACAAGTGAGCTAAAAGGCCGCAAAGAAGTTCGTCTAGCTGGTCTAGGAACATTCAAAACAACTGCACGTGCTGCACGTACAGGCGTTAACCCTCGCACACATGCGAAAATGACTATTCCTGCTACAACAGTTCCTTCTTTCAAATTCAGCAAAACTGTTAAAGACGCAGTGTCTGGCAAGTAATTAGCATTCAATTGAAAACAAGCTCTTAGGAGCTTGTTTTTTTATGCGTAACTTAAAATTTTAACGACGAAGACTGGAATTAGGTATGCGTTTATAACGGCTAATATTGTGCAGAATAACAAAGCTGCACAAAATTTAATGCTCCATAGCAAACGGGCGTTTTTTTTGTTATCGAAAACTCTGAAGGACTGGAGGATAAACCAGAAGAGTGGAGGTAGAAGTATTAATA
>NZ_BDHD01000194.1:0-3140 GCF_054786075.1 Treponema sp. R6D11
GGCAAGCAGTAACGAAAAAATTGTGGGTACTAAGGCGATGGGCGAAGCGGTACTCAAGGAATTGGGGGAAAGTAAAAACGCATAGTCGCATCGAAGCATATGCTTTTTAAAGGAACTTATAATGAAGAAAATTATATTTGCCATTTTCATTTTTACTATAGCAATCAGCTCTTACGCCCAACAATATGACAGCGAAAGCGATTTTGACGTGGAACGTGAAGGAAACTGGATAAAGATAACAGGATATTTCGGCGATAAAACCGAAGTAAACATTCCGCCACGCATACAAAATCTTCCCGTTACCAATATTGGAGAAGGTGTTTTTGCCTTTGAAACAAGTCTTACAAGAGTAACCATACCCGACAGCGTTACCGACATTGGACAATGGGCTTTTAAGAATTGCACCAGTCTTGTCAGCGTAAACATACCGAACAATGTTAACAGTATTGGGTTAGCGGCTTTTTCCGGTTGCATTAGACTTACAGGCGTAACTATACCCAACGGAATTACAAGCATTGGTGTGAGTGTTTTTTCCAATTGCGAAAGCCTTACCGTCATAACAATACCCGACAGCGTTACAAGCATTGGAAAAGGGGCTTTTGCCATATGCGAAAGCCTTACCAACATAACCATACCTAACAGCGTTACCAATATTGGGGAAGAGGCTTTTATGTATTGCACCAGCCTTACCGAAATAATCATACCTGCCAGCGTTACCGACATTGGGAAAGGGGCTTTTTCATGGTGCAACAGCCTTACCAGCGTAACGTTTTCAACAGGGAGCAACATCAAAGATGCGAATTTTGGAGGCTACGCCTTCCCTGAAATCAACTTTAGAGGAGGAGACAACTTGAAGACCGCCTACAGTACAGGAAAAGCAGGAACGTATACAAGAGAAAGCGGAGGTCTAAAATGGACAAAGCAATAATGAGAAAGGGATATAATGTATGAAACATAAACTAATAAAATTATTTTATATAAGGAAGAAATTATGAAAAGCGATTCTGTAAACAAAGGCATTGCACGCTCTCCTCATCGAGCACTTTTTAAGGCGTTGGGGTTCATCGAAGAAGAATTTAAAAGACCGCTCATTGGGATTGCCTGTGCGAAAAGCGAAATAGTGCCAGGTCATCTGCACCTTGACAATATCGCTAAAGCGGCGGCGGATGGAGTTCGCATGGCAGGCGGAGTGCCTGTCATCTTTCCGGTAATCGGCGTATGCGACGGAATAGCGATGGGGCATGAGGGAATGAGATACTCACTGCCGACAAGGGAACTTATCGCCGACTCTATTGAATGTATGGCGACAGCCCACGCTTTTGACGCTATTATTTTTATCCCCAACTGCGACAAGATAGTGCCGGGTATGCTGATGGCATCCGCACGGCTTAACCTTCCTTCCGTTTTTGTTTCAGGCGGACCTATGCTTGCCGGACGCAAGGACGGAAAACCGCTTACGCTTACCACAATGTTTGAAGCGGTGGGTGCTGTCGCCGCCGGAAAGATCAGCGAAGCGGAACTTGAGGAGCTTGAAAATCTTTCCTGCCCGGGTTGCGGTTCTTGTGCCGGAATGTTTACGGCAAACTCGATGAACTGCGTGACGGAAGCTCTTGGCATGGCTCTGCCGGGCAACGGCACTATACCTGCGGTAATGGCGGAGCGTATTCGCCTTGCAAAAAAAACTGGAATGTTAATTATGGACGTTCTTAAAAAAGACCTGCGTCCCAAAAATATACTTACACAAAAAGCGTTTATGAACGCCCTCGCTCTCGACATGGCACTTGGCTGTTCAACAAATACCGCACTTCATCTGCCTGCGATTGCCGGGGAAGCAGGCTTCAAACTCGATCTTGAACTTCTTAACAAGGTAAGTGCCGTTACTCCTAACCTCTGCCGTCTTGCCCCCGCCGGAAAAGACGCAATCGAAGACTTGCACACGGCAGGAGGAATTCCGGCTGTCTTAAAGGAACTTTCCAAAAAGAATTTGATCGATCTTAAAGCCGCAACTGTGTACGGCTGTCTTGGCGACTCATTGGAAAAAGCGGAAAACCGCAACCCCGATGTCATAAGACCGATTGAAAACCCCTACTCTGCGACAGGCGGTCTTGCCGCCTTGAAGGGAAACATCGCTCAAGACGGCTGTGTCGTAAAGCGAAGTGCGGTAGCGGCTTCCATGTTGAAGCACGAAGGACCTGCCAGAGTTTTCGATTCCGAGGAAACGGCATTTGACGCTATCATGGGCAAAAAAATAAAAGCTGGAGACGTTGTCGTTATCCGTTACGAAGGACCAAAGGGCGGTCCCGGCATGAAGGAAATGCTCGCTCCCACCGCCGCTCTCGCAGGCATGGGGCTTGACGACAAAGTCGCACTGATTACTGACGGACGTTTTTCCGGTGCTTCCAAAGGTGCGTCTATCGGACACGTCTCGCCGGAAGCCGCATTGGGTGGAAACATCGGCATCATTAACGAAGGCGACATTATAGCGATTGATATTGACGAGCTTTCGATAAATGTAAAGATAAGCGATGAAGAAATTGAGCGGCGGCGAAAAAATTGGAAGCCTCTTTCCAAGAACCCCAGCGGTTACCTCGCACGTTATGCCGCCCAAGTAGGGTCAGCCGCATCAGGAGCGGTCTTTGCGGAACCGCATAAAGGAGATTAAAATGCAGTACACAGGTGCACAAATATTAGTGGAGTCTCTGATTGAGCAGGGAGTGGATACGATTTTCGGGTATCCAGGCGGCGCTGTCTTAAATATTTATGATGAACTTTTCAAACACAGCGACAAGATTCGCCATATCCTTGTAAGCCATGAGCAACACGCCGCCCATGCCGCTGACGGCTACGCCCGCTCCACAGGAAAGACAGGCGTGTGCCTAGCCACTTCGGGACCGGGAGCTACAAATCTTATAACCGGAATCGCCACGGCGTACATGGATTCAATTCCTCTTGTTGCGATTACAGGCAACGTCCCCACTGGCATTTTGGGCAAGGACAGTTTTCAGGAAGTTGACATTACAGGCATCTCCATGCCAATAGTAAAACACAATTGGATTGTAAAAAATGTTGACGACCTTGCGGAAATTATCCGTGAAGCGTTTGAGCTTGCATCGTCAGGTCGTCCCGGACCGGTACTTATC
>NZ_BDHD01000195.1:0-3113 GCF_054786075.1 Treponema sp. R6D11
GGAAATATATTTATACTCCATTTGTTTTTTTGTTATGCCTGCGCAAAAAATATAAACATCGGCGACGGAGCAAAAAAAGTGCGAGTAACGCCCGCTGTTATTCATGAACAGCCCGATGAAGCGTCCGGGTTTGGAAGTTTGTCTTTTCTTACAAAAGTAGACATTACATCTCCGCAGGAAGCGGTAATAAAAAAACTTTATTTCCGCGAAGGCGATTATATGCGGCAGGGACAAGTTGTAATACAACTTGAAAATCCGCAGATCAATTTAGCGGTTGAACGAGCGGAAAATAATTATTCGCAAGCTTTGGCGGCGCGGAATTTAGCCGACTCAAGACTTCTTGAAGGAATTTTTCAGGCTGAGGCTCAGCTTCTCACCCTTGAAAAAGCGGATGCGGAACTTGCCCTATCCAAAAAAAAGTGGGAAGAAGACAGGCGGAAACATTTGAATCAAGAGACGCTTTTTGAGGCTGGCGGCGTTCACACGGAAGCTATCCTTGTAAGCAGATTTACTCTTGATACCGAATGGGAGCAGATTCAATTAATGGAGAGAGAGCTTGAGATTAGACGCATTGGCTGTCGAGATCAAGACCTTGTTAAAGCGGGTATTGATGTTCCGTTAGGCGAAATTGAACGGCAAGCCGCGCTTGTCTCGCTTATGACAGCAAGTTTAAAAGCGGAACTTGAAGCCTCAAATGCCCGACTTGAAGCGGCGGAAAAAGAACTTAAATCCGCCAATATAGCGCTTGCGGAACTTACGATAAGAAGTCCCGCTGGGGGAATTATCGGTGCGCGTTATCTTGAGGAAGGCGAGCGCGTCCGGCTTCAGGATAAAATTATCAGTCTTATTGATACCGCCTCGTTATACGCAATTTTTCCGGTGCGCGAAAAAGACGCTTTGCGAATTGAAAAGGGAATGAAAGCCTTTGCAATGATAGACGGAACAGGCGAAACAAGAAACGGCGTTGTCGATTTAATTTATCCTCAAGCGGACAGTCAATCTTTAAGTTTTCTTGTGCGTGTTTTACTTCAAAATACAAACTCCAATACCAAATTAAAACCGGGAATGTTTACACGAGTTACGGTAAATCTGGGACCGCCGGGAAACGCTATTTTTATTCCCGAATCTTCGATATTTAACCGTAAAAATGACGAAGGCAGTATTTTTATTGTCAACGGCAAATCATTAACAGAACGGAAAATAAATATCGGAACAACTATAGGGGAAGAATGTGAAATAACATCGGGATTAAAAGCCGGAGAACTGGTTGTTTTGCGTCCCGACCCGGATTTAAGGGAGGGAACAAATGTTTCGATTATGGAATAAAATCCTTCTTTTGTTATGTGTCATTTTTATTTCATGCGGATTTATGGATTTACGTCCGATTGGGGTAGAAATAGAGCCGGATAGCTCTGATTCTCTTTTACCCGACGCATATAGTCCCGTGATACTCAAGTTTGATACGGAAATGCAAAAAGATGACACAGAAGGAATTATGCAGATAACCTCCGACATTGGTTCGGTTAAAGGAGACAAACATTGGGAAAATAACTCTCTTTACTTTGTGCCTGTGCAAGGGTGGACTGCGGGAATACGTTATACATTAAATATTTTTGGAACAATTCATTCAGTAGACGGCAGAGAAATGCGTATTGATCGTTTTATTTCATTTTATGCGATTAATAAAAATTCTCCGCCTATTCTTGAAAGTTACAGTCCTTCAGGCGGTTCGTCAATCGGAACAAAGTCTGTGGTTTTTGAATTTATTTTTTCACGTTCAATGGACAAACATACTGTAGAATCCGCCTTAAGTATTGACGGAATAGGAAATAAAACTTTTGAATGGTTGGACAATGACAAAACGCTTAAAGTTGTTCCCGATAAATCTCTTTCGCCGTGGACAATGTACAGGTGGAATTTAAAAGAATCGGCAAAAAGTATTGACGGAGTTCCTTTACCAAAGTCATATTCGGATTATTTTACAACTGACCTTGATCAAGTTTTACCTCAAGTTACAAATGTGTATCCCGTACTTTTTGCTGACGGGTGTTGGTATCCGACTGGAGTAAATCTTGAAACTGGTTTGCAATCAGGACAAGGTATCGCAGTTTCTTTTAACAAACCAATGGGTGAAAATGTTCTTCGTTCTCTGCGGTTTGAGCCTTCTTTAACCGGCAGAACGGAAATGTTATCTGAAAACAGCATTGTATATATTTTTACAAAAGACCCTGAACCGGATACAACATTTACATTGATTGTTTCAGCCGACACAAGGGACAGCGAAGGCTTAAAAATCGGCAGCGAGTACAGAATAAACTTTTCAGTTGATATTCCGTATTTAAATGTTTTGTCTATTACCGCTGGCAATGATCAACAAATAGAAAGTTTTTATACAATGAACAATATATTGCCTGTTTATGTTGATCAGGGAACAGGATTAATAACATTGTCAATTTATTTTTCGCTAATGTTCGGTCTTGAAGAGAAATTAAATGCTCCACAAAAAATAACTCTTTCGCCATTTTTCCCAAGAACATTACCTCCATCGGCTTTACGTTACATTCACTGGATTTCCAACGACAGGCTTTTTCTTCAGTGGGAAGGGTTAAAACCCGGCGATGATGTTTCTCATTACTACAAACTGACAATTCCAGGAGGAAAGGGCGGAATAACTTCTGATACGGGAATTTTTATGAAAGAGGATTTAGTTCTCTATCTGGAGGCAATTAAATGAAAAACAAATTTTTTTCATTTTTTTTATTTAGTATATTTTCTTTTATTTCCTGCGATATTTTAAGAACTTCGTTATTTGAAGTTGTCTCGTGTACTCCGGGAAACGGTTATCAATCTGAACCGAAAAAAATAAATATTTCTCTTGATTTTTCTCATGATCCTGACAGAGCAAGCGTAGAGAAAAATTTTTCATTAACGGGAGACGGGAACCGAATAAAAGGAGTTTTCAGTTGGAATAACAAAAAAATGACATTTTCTCCGCTTGCTCCTTTAGAAATAAATACCGACTACACAATAACGCTTTCGGCGGAAGCACATGACACAAAAGGGCTTTCTATGGACGAACCTTTTAACCGCTATTTTTCAACAAGACCTAATAA
>NZ_BDHD01000196.1:0-3112 GCF_054786075.1 Treponema sp. R6D11
GTGTTAAAGCGTGAGTATTCGTCGAACAGTTTTTCAATCTGTTCGTCCGTCATTCCCTGTCCCGTGTCGGCTACGCTGAATACAAGCGTTACCTGTTGTTCTACTTGCTTAAAATCCTCCACGGTAACAGACAGCGAAATTTCGCCCTTGTCCGTATACTTAAACGCGTTGGAAAGCAGGTTATTCAATATCTGTTTAATACGCAATTCGTCGCCGAACAGCGTTGAAGGAATGTTTTCGTCAACATGAAGGTTAAAGGCAATCTGCTTGCTTTCGTAATGCATAACGGTAAGCTGAACCGTGTCAATAATTAGACTTGGAACGTCATATCCCGCAGGTGCAAGTTCAAGTTTACCGGCCTCTATTTTGGACAAGTCCAATATGTCGTTTATGATACCCAACAGCAAATAGCCGGAATTGAAAATTTTATCCAGCGCTTCCCTTAAACTAGGCGTAAGAGCTTCATCCTGAAGTTGAATTTCAGTGATGCCGAGTATTGCGTTCATGGGAGTACGTATTTCGTGGCTCATGCGCGACAGGAACTGGGTCTTGAAACGGTTACTCTGTTCCGCCTGTTCTTTTGCCTTTATCAAATCGGTCATGTCGACCGAATGTTGGATTTGAACCCTTCTTCCGTCGTGCCATTCTATGTAACGGGTGGTATTGTGGTATATTTGGTTAGAAACCGGGTTGTGCATTTCCCATACGACGGCGTTGTCCGGATCCTTGTCAAGCTGATAACAGGGGCAAAAATCGCATATTTTATCCACATCCTTTAGAAATACTTTGTAACAAAGCTTTCCTATACATTCATCCCCTACATTAAAAACTTTTTTCATGCAGTCGTTTATAAATAAAATTTCGCCCGAATGGGGGACGGTAACATAAACTTGCGCATCTATGCTGTTTAAAACATTGTTCATAATGCGAAGCGATTTTTCCGATTCGTTCATTTGTTTAATCGCGGTTCTTATGTCGCGTAAATCGCGCAAATAGGCGGCTAAGGTATATTCGTTTTTATGTTTAATGCGCACAATCTTAATTTCGCACGGTATCGGTTCTCCGCGCAATGTCTGGTGCATCCATTCAAAATGATCGTACCCTTCTTTATAAGCCCTGTCGGTATGTTCAATCATCTTATCTTTTGATAATGAGCCGTCCGGCTGATATTCCGGCGACAATCGGTAAAAATTATCAAGATATTCCTGCTTGTTTGACAATCCGAACATTTTTACGACGCTCTCATTGCAGTCAAGAAATTCAAAGCCTTTGCCGTGTATGTTCGCGCCTAAAGGCATGGAGTCAAATATGACCCGTAAATGCATTTCCGCCATGTTTCTTTCGGCGATAATGCGGGCCAATATGGTAATCAGGACGACTGTCAGCAATGTTCCAAGGGCTATGACGCATATCCTCATAAAAGCTATATGCATAGACATCTCGTTGTTTTTATGCGAAATGATGTTTTTTACAGCGTCCATTTTGATGCCGGTAAATAAAATGCCAATGACTTCGTTTGTGTCGGGCTGGAAAAGAGGGCGGTATAATGTAACGTATTCAACGCCTAGAATTACGTCTTTACCCGTATAATCTAAGCCGGATTGAATGGATTCGTACGCCGCGCTTTCCTCTCCAAGAAAAACATCTACCGCTGGTTTCCCGTTAGAATCGGTAATGCTGGACGTTATACAGTGGAAATTGTTGTTTTCCCTGATATATATTGCCACTTCTATTCCCATATCATGCGCCATGTTTTCGACAAGATCGTGATGGGCCAAAGGGGAAAACGTCTTTTCTTTCTCTTTTATATAATCGCCGCTTTCAAGGTGTATGATGCTGTTGTCGCTTTCAAGAAAAGATTCAAGGTACATCATGTCGTCTTTAAGTTTGTCTTCTTCCATGTAAACGGCGTTTTCAAGATTCATGGCTTCCATGCTGTAGAGGTGCATAATAAATACGCCTATCAGGGAAAGAAGGATAAAAACGGCGGCGGCTCCGGTTATTACCGAACGGTTTATTCTCAAATTACAAAGCCTCTCTTAAAACTTGAAATTTGTCCTTTATTTCAAGAAACACCTGGACGATTTTAGGATCAAACTGCTTGCCTGCGTTTAGCGCGATGATGTTAACCGCTTCTTCCTCCGATAGCGGTTCTTTATAAGGCCGCTTGGACAAAAGCGCGTCGTATACGTCAACAATCGCCATAATGCGCCCCTGCAACGGGATTTCCGTTCCTTTTAACCCGTAAGGGTAACCTGCGCCGTCCCATCGTTCATGGTGGTATTCCGCGAATAATTTTGCGTTACGCAAAAATTCTTCTTCATCCGTTTGGTCGATAATCCTGCTTATTATCCTGGCTCCCGCTGTAGTATGGGATTTCATCTGTTCAAATTCATCTATGTCCAATTTTCCGGGTTTGTTTAAAATCGCGTCCAATATATGGATTTTACCGGCGTCATGCAGGCGCGCCGACGAGGCGACCATTTCAAGATCCCAGCCGCTTATTTCTTCGGCGTATACCTCGCGTTCTTTCATCGCTATAATCAGTAATTTTACATAAGCCGAAGTGCGGTCATTATGCCCGCCTGTTTCTTTGTCGCGCTCTTCGATTACGTCGGACAATACGGTAATAATGCCGTCCTGCATCCGCCTGATCCTAGCCGTCCTTTCGCGGATAAGATCGTCAATATTTAAGTGGGTTTTAATGCGGTTTAAAAGCACTAGGGTAGAGAAGGGTTTTGTAATAAAATCTATTACGCCTAACTCAAAACCGCGGGCTTCAACCGTATCGTCCGAGTAGCCCGTAAGAAATATTACGGGAATGCCGGAATATAATGGGACGCTTTTAAGGCATAATAACGCTTCGAACCCGTCCATATCGGGCATTTCAATATCAAGAAGGATAAGATCCGGCGTAATCTTTTTTAAAAGAGTGAACATTTTTTCCGCGGAGGGTATAGTCAAAATTCGATAATGTGCTTCTAACGCGTGTTTTGCCATTGACAGGTTAATATCATTGTCGTCAACTACAAAAATCGTTTTCATCGCTATATACCATTTTCATCTACTTTTGTGTTTTTTTCAACAAATTTATTTGTATTTTGTTTGAAAA
>NZ_BDHD01000197.1:0-3107 GCF_054786075.1 Treponema sp. R6D11
GCAGAACAAACTCAGGTCCTGTCGGCGTAATGCCAACTTTCCCAGTACCAATCCAACCGTTTTAAACAAAAAGCATCAATGCACATAAAAGCATATAATAGAATATACCCTAGAAAAAAACAAAACTCTTGCATCCACCGCAAGAGTTTTTTGAATTATTCATCATTGACAAATTCTAGCTCTTATGATAGAATAAACTTAGCCTAAATGGCAAATTCTTTTAAGGAGTTGGTTACTTTGACCAAACTTTTGAACTTGCCTGTTTTCATGTAATATCGATGCTTAAGGCTCCTGCTCGCAGGGAATTCAGCTGAACTAAAACAGCTAAAGTGAGATGCCTTGTCAAGAATTGTATAGTTGATGATATACATATTGATTAAAATCACCGGGCACACGACTGAGAAGTCATTAAAATGCTAAAGTGGGTAATACATTAGATAATGTATAGCGATAACAGGAACCTCGCGAATTCCTTACCTCTTCAATTGCAACAAGTCTTGAATACACAAATTTAGATAAAATTGCCGGCTGCATCAACAGAAGGCTTTTTTATTTCATACCTATAAACCGTTCAGTTCCTACTCAAATTCTATTGTCGCCGGAGGTTTACTCGTGCAATCGTAGAATACACGGTTAACTCCTTTAACCTCGTTAATTATCCTGTTTGTAATCCGTTCCAAAACATCAAACGGGATATCCGCCGCGTTCGCCGTCATAAAGTCGGTCGTCTGTACAGCACGAAGCGCGATAGCATAATCGTACGTCCGTTCATCACCCATAACGCCAACGCTACGCACATTTGTCAGCCCAGCAAAAAATTGGTTAAGCTCTTTATCAACTCCCGCATTTGCCAATTCTTCTCTATATATAAAGTCCGCTTCTTGCGTTATTCTAATCTTTTCCGCTGTCACATCGCCAATAATTCTAATGCCAAGCCCTGGTCCTGGGAATGGCTGACGATACACCAAAAATTCCGGTATGCCAAGCTCTAGCCCAAGCCTTCTAACCTCATCTTTGAATAGCAATCTAAGCGGCTCAACGATTTCCTTGAACGAAACAACATCCGGCAACCCGCCGACGTTGTGATGGCTCTTGATAACCGCCGATTTACCTATCCCGCTCTCGATAACGTCGGGATAAATAGTCCCCTGCACGAGATAATCCACCTCGCCGATTTTTTTCGCCTCTTCTTCAAAAACTCTAATGAACTCCTCGCCGATTATCTTACGTTTTTGTTCCGGTTCTTCAACGCCTTTGAGCTTTTTCAAAAACCTATCTCTAGCATCAACTCTAATGAAATTCAAATCATAATCGCCGGACGCGCCGAAAATTTCTTCCACTTCCTCGCTCTCGTTTTTGCGCAATAGCCCGTGATCGACGAACACACACGTCAAATTCTTCCCAACAGCTTTCGATAGCAATACAGCAGCAACCGAGCTATCAACGCCGCCAGATAACGCGCATAAAACTTTCCCATCGCCGATTTTTTCTTTCAGGTTTTCGATCGTTTCGCTCGCGTAATCTCCCATCTTCCAATCACCGGCACACTTGCATATCTCGAACAAGAAATTTTCAATAATTTTGCCGCCTGCCTCAGTGTGCGTCACTTCCGGATGAAATTGCACGCCATATATCGCCCTATCAATGTTCTCCATCGCAGCATTCTTGCACGAATTAGTTTTCGCAGTCTCGAAAAACCCTGCCGGCATCTTGCTAACTTGATAAGTATGGCTCATAAAGCAAATAGATTTTTTATCAACATCTTTGAATAGTTTAGATTTCCCAACAGTCTCTAAGCTAATTTTCCCATACTCCCTATCTTTCGCGCGCTCAAGCTCGCCGCCTAAAACATGCGCAGTTAATTGCATTCCATAGCAAATACCCAAAACAGGTATCCCAAGTTCAAATATCTCTTTATCGCATATCGGCGCACCTTCGTCAGTCGCGACGTCTGGCCCACCTGTGAATATAATGCCCTTAGGTTTTAATTTTTTGATTTCTTCTATAGATGTATCGAAAGGCAAAAGTGTGCTATATACGTTTAAATCGCGCACTCTCCGCGCAATCAACTGATTATACTGTCCGCCAAAATCCAAAACTAAAACTTGCTCATGCATATTATTTTCTCCTTAGTTATGTTAGAGATATTATATATTATAATCCCATAAAAGTCAAGGATTGACAATCGACTTCATTTGTTATATAATATCTCCAATGATAACTATTATGCCATCAAATTTAAAAGGTAGCATCACAGCTCCGCCATCAAAATCCATCCTACACCGCGAGCTTATTGCCGGATGCCTTTCACATGAAAATTCCACTATAAAAGGCGTCAACGCCATTTCTACAGATATCCAAACAACGATTGATTGCTTAAAAGTGCTAGGCGCAGAAATCAGCATTAAAGATAACATTATAAATTGCTCGTGCGGAGAAATTTTCAATAAAACTGATGATGCAGTCCTTGATTGCAAAGATTCTGGAACAACATATCGCATCTTAAAAGAGTTCGATAAGATTTATAAAGGCAATATAAAATTCAAAAAATTTTCTAGACCAACGGCCGGTTATAGATACCAAAAAAACGAAGTATATGTAGACGCAAGCGCAACAACGCAAAACCTGTCTGGGCTGCTTCTTGTTCTCCCACTACTTGACGAAAAATATACAATATACGTCGAAAACCTATCTAGCAAATCATATATAGATTTAACCCTACAAACTTTAGAACGCCATGGAGTATACACAAAAAATAGAAACTATGAACAATTCATAACCACGCCTAGCGAATATAAAAAAGCTGACACTGAAATCGAGGGCGACTATTCCCAAAGCGCATTCTTCATGATAGCAAATCTTCTTGGCGCGGATATAAAAATACATAATCTAAACCTCTTTTCCAAGCAAGGCGACAAAGAAATTATTAACATATTAAATTTCAATCCAAAGGTCATAAACGCAAGCAATACCCCCGACATCATCCCTCCCCTAGCCGTTTTTGCATGTTTCAACGATTATGATACTACATTCACAAACATAGAAAAATTAAAAATCAAAGAAAGCGACCGAGTTAAATCTATACTAGAACTGAACAAACTTGGGGC
>NZ_BDHD01000198.1:0-3079 GCF_054786075.1 Treponema sp. R6D11
GCTTTAATCGTCAGGTCAAAACCGGTGTTGGAACTGTATCTGGGACGGGGAATTGCCACAACGTTCCATGTGTCCTTTGTGGTAATAAAAACATCGACCGGGATTTTTCCGTCTTCATCAGGCTGTCCGATTGTATAATCTATACTGACGGTGTCTAAAACCCTTTCATTGTAAAGAAGCTGTCTTTTATCATTTATATATTTTTCCAGTTCCGAAAACCCCGTAATTTCCACGCCTGTATAAAGTTCCCCTTTTCTTATTAACGCGAAGGAGCGGGTTCTGCCCGTAATGTTAAAAGAAAATGAATTGATGATATAAACGGAGTTATTTTGCGGATCTTCCTGCGAGAACGCCGCAGAGCAAATGAGAAAGAAAAATAAAAAAAATACAAAAAAATTGTACTTGTAAGATAATTTGCGCAAAAGAATCCCTAAAATCCCGTAAAAAACAGAATTATAACCCAAAAAATAACCTGCCGGAAAACGGCGGACGCCTGGCGCACCGGCGGCCGAAACACGCTCAATGAAACCGGCGATTTTTGCTTAATTATTGATAATATATCAAGAAAAAATGGGAATTTCAACCTAATTACCGCTAAAATCGCGATATTTTTCACTGTTTTTTAATTAAACACGGGGTTTCTGCCCCCTGCCATGTGATAAATAAAGGTTTATCCGAGACATCAAGAAGCGTATCAGACGGTATAGGGGTATTAAGACCTGTGGATATATCATGAAGCAGGGCGGTTACAGGAAGATTAATCATAATTTTTTGCGTGTTTTTCTTGTCATTCCAAAGAATAAGGGCGTTATAGCCGGAAATACCGTCCAAAAAACAAAATGAAACGACATTCGAAGGCACATTTTTCCTTTGCGGCAATTCAGGAACGTAACGCGAACCGGGAAGAAAACGGGCGCACAGTTCGTAGGCGAAAGAGCCCGGTTTCCGGCTGAAATCTTTATAAATTAGCCCGAAAAAATCTTCGGAATTCATGCTTTTTATTCCCGGCTCCAGACTGTCGAACATATGATACCATAACAGAACCCTCGCGCCTCTTGCGGCGTCTCCGGCGATGGTTTTTACTATATAGTCGGGAAATTTATCATTGGAAACTTTGTTGGGATACCATCCCCCCGTCGGGAATCCCATTTCCGTTACCCATACGGGGCCGGAGTAATTAATTTCCGAGAGGGTTTTTGTGAATTTGTCGTAAAGCTTCATAGAACCGGAAGGATTAACGGCGTAAGGGTGAAAGGCGAGGGCGTCCAATACTTTTACGGCTCCGGCTTTATGCATTTTTTTGATAAACATAGTAGGGGTGCGGCTAAAAGCGCCGCCTATAATATACGCGTCAGGATCGGTTTTGCGTATTACGGCCGCTGTAAGTTTTGTTAAATTAAAATATTCGCCGTCTTTTCCTTTCCAGAATAATATGTTGGGTTCGTTCCAGACGCACCATGCGTCAACCTGTCCCTTATAACGGCGTACCGTTTCTTCGACATAACGCAAAAAAAAAGGCATATCTTTTTTTGATATGTAATATGTTGATTTTCCCAATGAAGTTGAATAATTAGACCCGTATCCCAATACGCCGATAATTTTTTTCCCCTGCCTTTTTGCCTCGTTTACATATTTGTCGTAATGGGAAAAATCGAAGCGGTCTTTTTCAGGTTCAATTGAACTCCAATAAAAAGTGTTCAGTATCCATTTGGCGCCCATCTGTTCCAAAAGTTTTTCTTCTTTAATGTCAAAGGTTCTCGCCGCGTGGACTATTCCCAAAAAATCTTCAGGTATGGAAGCCTGTTTCCCCGAAGTAGGCGGAGTGGAAGCGCAGGAAAAAACAAGCATGGATAATAAAAGCCCTAAGAAACTTTTCACGCTGTAACCACCTTGTTAGTCCCTATTCCGTAAGGTTAAAAACGTTTATTTCTATGCAGTTTATCATCTCATATTTTGAAAAATCGTCCATTTCATCGTTATGGGACAGAAACTCCTTCCAGTTTTCGACAAAATCGGCTGCTGTTTTGCGGTGCAAGGGCAGGTGGTTGCCGATTAATATGCCTTCCGCGTTCTTATTCCTTATAATCGTATTCCCTTTACAGACGATTTTTATGTCGGAAAGTATGTTTTTTTGGGCTTTTGCGAGAAAAGTGACGGTTTTATGGTTATACATGTCTTCGGAAAAGAATTTCTTGTACATTGAATAATCCCATTGGTGAAGGGGCAGTCTGATTCTCGTAAGGATTTCCCTTTTATCCCCGGAAGTACGGTCTTCTTCCAAGTGAAAGCGCGAAGCGGAAACCCACCTGGAGTTTTGGGCGCTCTTTAATTCATATTGCGCGTCGAGGGCGACAAGGGGGGCGGGGATGTCAAGCAGGCGGGTAGAACAGCAGACGTTGCCGCCTATGGTCGCGACATTCCTCAGTTGGACTCCGCCTATACTTTCCATGCAGGCGCAAAGAACTTCCGGCACTATTTTTCCCAGCTTGATTATTTTATTTAGTATTACCATTGAGCCGATTTCAAGATAATGTTCCGTCCTTGTAATATTTTGAAGCTCCGTCATATTGTCAAGGCAGATTATGACGGGCGGAAGGTCTATAATGGTCTTGCTTTGCTTCCACAAGAGGAACGTTCCTCCGGCGTAGGGTTGGGCGGACGGGTTCTGGTTCCACGCGGAAAAAAGCTCGTTAAACGAACTTGGGTAAAATATTCTGTTAAGCAGAACGTCCATACAATCTCCTGTGGCGTATTTCGATTATGTGGTTTACCGCCTCTACCAGCCTGTCAATGTTCGTGCAACGGCAGTTAATTCCCGCAAAACCCATAATGATTTCTTCCCTTGTCGGGTTTGGGAGCCGTTCAAGAAGAGTCTCGGTACATAAAATTTTTCCCGCTTCGCAGTAGCCGCAATTTCCCAAATGCACTTCCTTAAAACCCGTTAATATTTCATTGTACTCGTCCGTCTGGGAAAATCCCTCTATCGTTATAATCTCGCTCCCCTTTATCCTGAACGCCGGTATCATGCAGGCGGATGTTACGTTCCCGTTAAAGATTATCGAACACGCCCCGCACTGGC
>NZ_BDHD01000199.1:0-2997 GCF_054786075.1 Treponema sp. R6D11
CCAAAGCCCGCTCTTGAAAAACACATAAAGGCTGCTGTAAAAGATAATGAAACCTGTGAGGTTATTTGTAACAATAACAAAAAATTTCATACTTTTAGAATTGTAGCCTCCGCCGAAAATATCCCTGCGGCGATTGATGAAAAAACCAGAACAGACGCTGAAGCTTATATTTCTAATGTTTCAAAATTAAAAGTGAATCGAAGCCTTCCCGATACCGAATTCTGGTTTTTGTTCAGAACCGAAAAAACCCAAAATAATTTTTCGGTCTTTATGAAACGCCTTACCCTGCGTCCGTCTTGGGAAAAAACGCTCCACAAGGGTGAATTGCCGCCGCCGCTTGCATGGACGCTATGCCGTCTTGCTAATCTTGCCCACGGCGAAATTGTCCTTGACCCTTTTTGCGGTTACGGCTCTATTCCCGATGCTGCGTTAAAACATTTTCATATAACCAAATTTATCGCCTGCGATAACAACAGAGAAGCCGCCTTATTCACAAAATCAAGATTTAACAAACGCAAAAAAGACGACTTTATTTTTTACGAGAGCGATTTTTCCGCTCTGCCTTCCCATGTCGCCGAAAAAAGCGTTGACGCTATTGTTACAGACCCGCCGTGGGGAGAGTACAAGGAAATTAAAGACAACTCTTTTATTAAAAAAATGTTTGAAGTTTTTAGCAAATTACTGAAAGACGGCGGTAGAGCGGTTGTGTTATACGCAAATGACGATGATTTTTTAAGGACGGTTCCCGATTGCTTAAAGTTGGAAAACAGCGTGCCAGTGTTGCTTTCGGGTAGGAAGGCTGGGATTTATTTGTTTCGGCGGTAGGTGGGGCATACATTTTAACTGCTCATTAGATTGCAAAAAACAGTACCATGTATATTGAGCATATATTTGATTATTTGTATATTTGACTTACTAATAATAAAAGGAGGCTTTACTATGAATATTGATTTGGAAAAAGTAAGGAATTATTTTAAGAATGACCGCTTTGCCACTGAAAATGGTATTGTTATTGATAAGGTTGACGAGGATTGTGTAGTATGCGGAATGGAATTGTCCGAGAGGCACAAAAATGCCGGCGGAGGCGTGCAAGGCGGAGCAATCTTTACTCTTGCGGATTTAGCATTTGCCGTTCATTGCAATCTGGACATGGTATGCGGCGAGGAAACCAAAATAACCGTAGGGCAATCATGCAGTATTTCTTTTTTGAAACCTACTAAAGGCACTAGATTGACGGCTGTTTCAACTTGTCTTTCCAAAGGTCGCAGTATATCCGTTTACCGAATTAGCATTATGGACGACTTGGGTGTAGAAATTGCGGAAATGCTTGCTAATGCTTTTAAGCGGAATTAGGGGTAGACTAGACAGAAAAAAGTAACCCTATTATAATTAATCATGGTGCGTATTGAAGATGTCAGGGCTTGTTGTAACGATGAGTCTATTGTCTTAACCGAACATCTATTAACCAGAATGAGGCAGCGTCATATACGACTTGAGGACATCAAATACGCTATATCAAAAGGGGAAATAATTGAACAATACCCTACCGACTATCCTTTTCCAAGTTGTTTGATCAATGCGGAAAATATCCATATAGTTTGCAGTGTCGGTGAAGGGCATTTGTATTTTATTACCGCTTACCGACCTTCACAGGAACAGTGGGAAGACGGCGGTAGAAAGCGAAAGGAGAACAAACAATGAAATGCGGTATTTGCAAGGCGGAAATGAAAGAAACAAATGTAACTTATACTGAAGATATTGATCAGGGGGTTATTGTTATTCGTCATGTTCCGGCTCATGTTTGTACAGAATGTGGTAACACATGGTACAACGGGACAATTGCCTCACAACTTGAAAAAATGATTGATCGATTTGCGTCTTCGACAGGGGCTGAAGTTTCAGTAATCAATTTTGAGAAATCGGTTGCATAGGTATAGGATTATGTAGTGATTAGTATAAATGGCAAGATATATGCCTAATAATTTTACTTTGGGTACTGTCCGAAAAAAACGCCTCGACTTATCGTCGAGTTATTTTTTTCCCTGCCACCTCTCAAGTATGTTTTTGCGAATTAAGGTATCAGTTACCATTGGGATCCTGCGTACTTTTATGACATGTTATGTGCAGTAGGGGCGTACTCCATTTTTATTAAATATATTTATTTTTCCAGATCATTTTTTTTCTGAAGTCTTTGCATCTACAATTTTATGAAAATGCAACATCACTAATCTGGCTATAGGTTGAGCTAAAAGTGCTTCAACTGCAAATGAAATACCAAAATTTCGTGGCCATTTATGAAAAAATAATATAATAGGCTCTAACGAAACATGGCGACTTCCAATCCATGTTCCAATTACAGTTAAAAATACAGACATTATGAGCACGCTGCAAAGAATGTTTACAACTATATGTGCATTAAAACTGTCTTCTTTTTTTATAATTTTATATGTGAGCCATTCCGCTGGCTTAAATGTAACCAAGACAAGTATGACAACACATATCCAAATAAAGGGAATAACTTTTAATACATCTAGCCAAACATACCAATGAAAACCAAGTTCAAAACAAGTTATGAGTGGGGCAATTATATTAACAGATATGACTGATATTACAGCCATAAAAAGTAAAAATTCCCTTTCGTTGCGGGGTAATTTCATGTGAAAATCCATTTTCGTCCTCCATATGGTAAAATAAAAAATTTACCAACTGGACTTATGTGTTTTACACCGCACGATGGTATTTTATAATATATACATAAAAGGGCTTTTTTTGTCAAGTATTATCCGGTAAATACTTTATCTTTATTTAACATTTCAAGGTTAATAACTGATTCTGTAACCCATTTTGTTTTAATTATTTCTTGAAATGTATAATTAGTTTCACATAATTCATTAAGTTCCAGAAAATATTTGAAATCCTTTGAAATTTTTTTATCACAAAAGTAATCCGACTTATGAAGTTTATCTTTTTCATCCAATTTTGTAGTATGTCCATTTC
>NZ_BDHD01000200.1:0-2977 GCF_054786075.1 Treponema sp. R6D11
GCATTGATAAAAAACTGCTTCGACACTAAAAAATGATCGATTGTCTCCCAGTTGTTCTTGTAATAATAGGAACCTTTTTCGACGTCGCGCACCCATGCCGAAAAAAGAACGATTGTTCCCTGCGGAAAATTGACGGGTACGGGCGGCTTGTCTTTTCCAAGAACGATAAAATCTTTTTGCGCGCCTGCCGCCATTTGCGCGCAATAAGGATCGTCTGGTAGCAGGGCGGTTATTGCCTGCGCGCCCTGTCTGTAAAATTCATTGTGGTTCTCGTTCAAATCGCCCGCGACGATTATCCCGATATCGGGCTCTTCCTCCCACAACTCACGGATACGGCGCAGGATAACCCTCGCCGAAGCCCTGCGGACGCTTTCGGTATTGTCGTCGCCGCCAAGTTTCGACTTCCAGTGGCAGACAAAAACGACAAATTCCTTTTCTGTTTGAATTCTTACTTCAAGCACGGGACGCGGAGTTGTCTCGTCGCCTATCGTTATCGAGTGGGCCTTCGGCTCCGCAAGCGGGAAGCGGCTAATAATGCCCACTCCCAAAGAAGCGCTGGGGTTTTTCGCAAAGTGGCTGTACGCATAACCGCCGGGCAGAGCCTCGCCAACGTCATGAATGGTAACAAGCGATTCAATCTCCTGAAACATGATGATGTCGGGCGGCGGGTTAAGGCTGGCAATCGCCGTGGAAATGGTATTTACCTTACCTTTGTACTTCTCTGTTGACCACCCCGCCGAGTTCAAAAATTCATCGTATTCATTCCCGTTATCAACGCCGTCAAACAGGTTTTGGACATTCCACGTCATCAGGGTAAGGGTGCCGGGTTCCGCCGACAACGTCGGTTTTTCCGCCTTTGAATCCTGAGCCGAACAGCCCGCCGCAAGCAAAACAGCCAAAATAAAGAGCAAAAACGCACGTCTTAAAATTTTCATATCAACCTCCATGAAAGATATACCCTATATACGGTGCGTCCGTGTATTTTGCATTACTTTAGCGAGGAGAATTTTGCTAAAAAATAAAAAAAATAGGGAAAATATTCCCTATTTTACTACAAGCCGACTTACGCAAAGCCCCTCCGGTGATTTGGTGTCGTGGCATTTTCGACGCACGCTCTGGCGTGGCATTATAGGCAAACCACGACAATATCACCGGCGGGGCTTTGCGTAAGCTCGGCTTTTACCAAATAGCTTGGGATTTTTTCGGTCTTTTGGTTATTAGCATATATCTTATGAATGCGGAGGGTTTGGTAGCTCGTGGGGCACGTAACGTCACCGATACCGCTCTTAGAAAATTTTCTGTAATCTATTGCGTACCTCGCTATGACCGCAGCGCAAACGGCGAGCTAAAGCTCGCCTCATTTGGTTCATCTCGTTGGAGCCTTTCGGCGCTGGGGCGTTTGGAATTTTGTTCATCCACACCCCTTGACGGGGTGCTGTAGATTGCCCCCAACAAAGCCTGCGCGTTGGTCGCATAAAATATGTCATCTCTATTTGCCATAAGCTTGCAAAAATCCTCTATAATATGCCAGTTGTTGTCGGTTTCAAATTCATAACTGTGTCCCCAAAGGTAAAAAACCTGCGGGGTTTCGGGTTTCAATTTTATAAAGGTTTCAGC
The DNA here is from genome assembly GCF_054786075.1 of Treponema sp. R6D11. Lineage (NCBI taxonomy): Bacteria > Pseudomonadati > Spirochaetota > Spirochaetia > Treponematales > Treponemataceae > Treponema > Treponema sp. R6D11. Next base: position 1,618 of record NZ_BDHD01000200.1, read on the forward strand.
CAATTCCATTAAGCCCGCGTCATTATGATGGGCCGTTGGCTGATATGCGAGCAAATCTTTGGGGATATCGAAAGAAGAAGTAGCCGCAACGCCGCGGGCGTAAAGAAGGCCGCAGCGGCCGACGATTTTTTTTACTTCGTCGTTAAAGGTTCCGTAGGGATACGCCATTCCGTAAATTTTCGTGCCGAAGATTCTTTCCAAGTTGATCTTGTCCTGCTCCAGCTCGTTAACAACGGTCTCCTCGTTCAAGGTTTCAAGGCGGGGATGGGTAAGGCTGTGAACCGCTATTTCATGCCCTTTGTACAAGTCAGGAAGGCCTGCCACGTTCATGCGCCTTATTGTTATGCCGTTTCTTTCCCACTGGCTGGAGCCGGATTGAACCCCGCTGTTTAGGTTAAAAGCCGCCTTAATGCCGTAACGGTTTAAGATTTCGACAAGTTTCCTGTCCTGCTCCACACCGTCGTCGTAACTTAATGTAAGCGCCTTCTTTTTTCCATGCGGAAACATCTAGTCCTCTATCGCAAGAGACTTGTCATACAGCGCCTCAACCTCGGCGCCGGGGTTTTTGCCGCAAAGGGTAACGACAATCGCCGTAATCAGACCAATTACAAAGCCGGGGATAATTTCGTAAAGGCCCGTGCCGGAAAAAGCCGTGAGCCAAATCACGTCCGCCACCGCGCCCGCGACGATACCCGCTACCGCTCCGGCGAACGTAAAACGTTTCCAGAAAAGCGACAACAGAATCGCAGGGCCGAAGGCGGCGCCGAATACGCCCCACGCGTTTCCGACAAGGCTCATGATCGTGCCGCTGCCCGGGTTCGACGCTATTATAACGGCTATAATCGCTATAACAGCGACAACTATCCTGCCCGCCCAAAACATCTCTTCATCGCCCGCCTGCCCCTTACGCAGTACGGGTTTGTAAACATCCGCGGCAAAAGCGGAAGCGGAAGCCAGAAGCTGGGAGTCGGCGGTACTCATGGCCGCCGCCAAAATTGCGGACAATAAAATACCCGCAATAACTCCCGGGAAAATCATCCTTACCATTTGAATAAAAACCGTATCTGCTTCTATATTACCGCCAAGGAACATGCGCCCGATACAGCCGGCGGCGACGGAGAAAAGCAATATCAAAATATTCCATGTTATGCCGATTTTCGCGCCTTTTCTTACGTCCTTTTGAGACCGTATCGCCATATATCTGATAATAATGTGCGGCATTCCAAAATAGCCGAGACCCCACCCGAAACCGCTAAGTATGTCCGCCCAGCTTTTCCAATCCAATTTTCCGCTGCTTAGAAAGTTCCAGTAATTTACAGGAAATGAGGATGCGCCCGATAAGGCATGACCAGATTCGACC
>NZ_BDHD01000201.1:0-2963 GCF_054786075.1 Treponema sp. R6D11
CCATCATGCCGGTGCGGGCTACAATTTCTATGGATCTCGCGAAAAAAGAAAAATCGGGCGCGTCTTTGGGGGTGTCAAGCTCTATCGGACAATTCGGAAACATAGCGGGATTCCTCTTTGTAACGGTTCCTTTTATCCTTCTTGGCAAACTTGGATATAACAGAAAAGATATTTTCGGCTACCAAATTGTTTTCGGCGTATTCGCCGCGTTGATGACGACCGCCGCCCTAGTCGCCTCCGCCCTGCGCGAGACCACGCTCAAGACGGCGAGGCGCAGGTTTTATTTCAACAAAAAGTTTTATAAGTTTTACATGCTGGAAGTTTTTTACGGCTCGCGGGAGCAGATATTTTTTTCCTTCGCGCCTTATGTGTTAATTTTTCAATAAGGGACCTACCCTTCGCTTATGTCTATACTTTACGCGAGAATAAAGATCAGCATAAGGCCGGGAATTTCCCTGAAAAATTCGACTATGCCCCTTTCAAAAGGAGTAACGTGTATTATCTCCGCGAGATAATTGTCCTGAATCCCCCGGTAAAGCCCGTAAGACACCCCAAAAAGAATGAGCACGCTTAAAAACCGCCCGACCTTCGCGTCCGGCCGGTAAGTGCTGTCGATAAACCGCGGGCGGAATCTTTTTTTTGTGTTAGCTTCTGTTGCCATAGTTCAATTTAACATAAATTACGCTAAGGTTTCTAGTGGATTGAATATTCCGAGAAGACATCTCACAAAGGACACGAAGGGGGAGAAGGACACGAAGAGGAATAAGGGGTTTTTGTACGTTAGCTTATCGTGAGATTGTCAAGCCCAGATAGCTTACAACAACCTTATAATTTCTTCTCTTCCTTTGTGTCCTTCTCTTACTTTGTGCCCTTAGTGAGAACTCTTTCGAAAAAATTAAGATTCCAGTTCCCGCTTAATAAGACTCGCCGTCTCCGCCTCGTCGCCGCACTCTACCCACTTAACTCCGGGAATGTTCGCGAAAAAGGTTATCTGCCTCTTCGCATAACGTCTGCTGTTCTGCGCGACAAGGGCCTGTACCCCTTCGATGTCTTGCGACAGCCGCCACTTTCCCGGTTCTTCTTCCGATTCGACGAAAAATTCGCGGTAGCCGATGGCACGAAGGCCTGGATCGTTGGGCGTGTAGCCCGCTTCAAACAAGGAGCGCACTTCTTCGGCAAGGCCCTGACGGAACATTTCCGCGCAGCGCTGGTTTATGCGGCGGTAAAGTTCCTCTCGGGGACGCGAAAGGCCTATTGTGATAAAGTTGAAAGCGGACTGAGCCTTTTCGCTATTTTTTTCAAACGAAGAAAGCGGCTTGCCGCAGGAGCGCCACACTTCGAGCGCGCGAAGAAGGCGGTACTCGTCGTTAATGTGGATGCGTCCCGCGCTTATGGGGTCAGCCGTAGCAAGTTCCGCCATGAGGGCGCCCGCTCCTTTCTCCTGTAGTTCTTTTCTCAGGGCGGCGCGGATTTCCGTGTTGGAAGGGGGCGCCTCGCTTAAACCTAGGATGAAGTTTTTAAGGTAAAAACCCGTTCCGCCCGATACCACGGGCAGTTTCCCCCTGCCCGCGATTTCCTCGCACGCCTCGTTCGCAAGGCGGACAAAATCGCCCGCGTTAAACTGTTGAGCCGGGCTTAGGATATCAATCAAGTGGTGGGGCAGGCGCTCCCTCTCTTCCGCCGAAGGCTTCGCCGTCCCGATGTCCATTCCTCGGTAAACCTGCATGGAGTCCGCAGACACCACTTCCGCCTTAGTGTTAGAGGAATTAAAAAGTTCTAGGAGTATGCGAGTTTTGCCCGAAGCGGTCGGTCCGAAAAGGATAAGGACCGGACTATTCTTCTTCAAGCCTGAATTCAACTTCCTGAGTGAATATTTGGCGGGCGGCTAGGGAAACAACCTTGCCGTCGTTGTCTACGATTTCCGGGTCTTTCAGCATGGAAAGCTGATAGCTTCTGCGTGATGCGGCCGCCGTAATTTCGTACATATTACCATCGTATTCGATGAGGTTCTTTAAAGGAAATATCATAGTGAAATTATAGCATATTTGGCAAACAATGTCGAGGGGTTAAAGGCCTCCCCATTAAAAAAAAGTATCCTCAAGGTACTTGGCAAGCCCCTCGTCGGCGTTGGAGCCGTAGACCAAATCCGCCGCTTCTTGAATCTTTTCCCTCGCGTTTTTCGGAACGGCGAAAAAGCCCGCTACGCCGGACATCGGCAAATCGTTTTCTTCGTCCCCAAAGGCGATAACTTCTTCCGGTTTAAGCCCCTTGTACTCCATGGCGATTTTAAGCCCCTCGCCCTTGGAAACGCCGTTATTTATCACTTCCAGAAACGTGGGGAAACTGCGCATTACGCTTATCCTATCTCCAAAACGCTCTTTTATTCTTTTCCGTATTTCATCATGAAGGGAAGGATCGGCTATGTACATTCCCTTGATAAACCCTTCCATCTCCGGCAGGGCGGCAAGTTTTTTCAAGTCTTTAATTACAGGCTCTATACCCGTATGTTTTTTGTACATTTGCACGTCCGGCCCGTCTTTTTCGGTCAACAGCGCTTCCCATTTTTGGTTAATGTCGCGTTTTCCAGTATCCGGCGATATGCCCGCGGGCAGGTACGCCTGAAAATGAATCCCCAAACTTCGAGCGATGTCCGTACAAAAATCCACGACATCTTTGCCGATCAAATTGGTGTGCAGAATTTTGCCGGAAGGCATCTCCACGACTTCCGCGCCGTTAAAGTACACCATAGGCCCTTCCGCCCCCATCGCGACCCTAAAACGCTCTGACGCCTCGATTGCCCTGCCCGTTGCGATTATTATTTCCATTCCGTTGGAAATTAACTTTTTTATGCATGACTGCGTGCGCTCGCCGAGCGTGGTGTTCGGCAGAAGAATTGTCCCATCCAAGTCGATAGCGAGCGCTTTTATTTTTTTAGGATCAAATTTTCTCATATAGGTTAGTAT
>NZ_BDHD01000202.1:0-2957 GCF_054786075.1 Treponema sp. R6D11
AAAACCTCGATATAACAGACGAAACGATCTTTGCCGGCTCGGGTTATTCTTTGCCATCTTCAACAATGCCGAATTTTGTATGAGTTCCGCCGACGTCTATGCCGATTTTCACCATATCTCTATTTCCTCTTGCAGCTTAACTTTCGCTGTTTTATAAACCTTTTCTTTTGCAAGTTTAACAAGTTTTATAACATCTGCCGCTGTTGCGCCGCCGTCGTTTACTATGAAATTGCAATGTTTTTTCGAGAAAGACGCGCCGCCAGAAGAAAACCCGCGCAGGCCCGCTTTGTCGATTAGTTTCCAAACGGGATCGCCTTCGTTTTGCTTGAATATGCTGCCCAGCGAAGGCTTGTTATAAGGCTGAGTGTCGAACCGAATTTTCTGGAACGATTTTGTTTTTTCTTTGATTTCATCTATCGTGCTAGGCTTTAGTTTTAGCGAAGCAGAAAGTATGATACGCCCCGAGCCCATGAATTCGCTGTGCCTATATGAATGTTCATATTCGCATGTGTTTTTGACTTTGCCATCTTCGACGTATGACACGGAAGAGACAACATCGCCTATAGTACCGCCGAACGCGCCAGCATTCATATATATCGCACCGCCTAATGACGCAGGAATGTGAGACGCCCACTCCAAGCCAGACAAAGCATATTTCTCGGCTTGCATAGCCAAAAAAGGCAAAGAATAACCCGAGCCGGCAAAGATCGTTTCGTCTGTTATATCGAGGTTTTTGAAATTTAAAAGAGAAATTATCGGCGTTTCAAACCTGCCGTCGGGGAAAAGAATGTTAGAGCAACGCCCGATGATTTTGTGGTTGGGAACCTCTTGCAAAACGGTTTGTAGCTCTTCCGCGTCTTTTGGAAAATAAACAATATCGGCGACTCCGCCGATTTTAATAGTAGAAAGCGTGCGCAAATCTACATCAATCTTCTTGTCTATTTTGCTGATTTTCACGCATAAACTCCTTAACGTTTTCTGTTAGCTTTTTGTGTGCAAAGTATCCGTTTTTCTTCGCTCTGTGATGAAGAGCGAGAACTTCGATTATCGTCGCAATGTTTCTGCCGACACGCATAGGAACTTCATAGAAAGGAACCTCTTTGCCTAAAATTTCTGTATAGTTTTCTTTTTCGCCGAATCTGTCATACTCCGCTTCGCTGTCCCAAGGAGTTAGGTGCGCAACAAGGTCGATGTGCGCAGAGTTTATAAGCGAGCGCTGACCATATATTTCATGAATATCAACAACGCCGACTCCGCGAAGTTCAACAAAACCATATGTTGGAGGCGGGCAACGACCTATAAGCGTGTTTTCGACGAGCGTGACGTCTACTTTGTCGTCCGACACGAGGTTATGCCCCCATTTTATGAGAGTAAGCGCAGCCTCGCTCTTGCCAATCTCTGGCGCGCCTGTTATTAAAACGCCCTCGCCGTGGACTAAAACTAGCGTTCCGTGAACCGATGTTTTCATAGTGTATCTCCTTTATGCCCTCTTATTTAAAATATGATTTCTAGCAAGTGAAAAGACTTTCATGCCAGCTAAAATAACTATAACTATCTCGAGCCTGCCGAGCAGCATCCCAATAGAGTTCACCCATAAAACTGAGTTTGGGCAGGCGTAGGTTGTGATGCCGGAAGAGAGCCCGATGTTGCCGAGCGCGGACGTGAACTCGAACCAAGAATCGACAAATCTAAACCCACCAAGCAAGCAAACGGCAACCGCGCCGATTAGGCAGACGCATATGTATAAGAAGATAAACGAATAGATGTTGAGCCGCTCTTCCTCAGACAGGAAGAAAATTTTGCCGAACTTGTTGATGGAAAACGTGCTCATTTCGCGCTTGCTAGTCCAGCGTTTTTTAATATGCCACCAAACGCTTTTGAACGCGATTGTCACGCGATAAAGCTTAATTCCCCCAGCTGTGCTTTCGGACGAGCCGCCTATCAAGAAGAATATCTGCAGGATCAAAAGTGCAGAAAAAGGCCACATGGTGATAGGGATGTGCGTCGCAGTGGAAAAACCGGTTGTCGACATCGCGGAGAATATATAGAAGAGAGAAACCCGAAAACCTTCTGCGAAAGGAAGGGTGAAAAACGAGGCGAGGATTAGGGAAAGAACAAGAGCAGAACCGATGCCGTATAAAAACATAGCCTTGTTTTCGGTGTGTGTGAAGAATTTTTTGAACTTGCCGGATAGCAAAAGAACGTGTGCATAGAAATTTGCCGCGCCGAGAATCATGAGGAATATGCTGATATAATCTATCGCAGCGGAACGGAACGCGCCGATGTTGTCGCTCCTCGTGGAGAAGCCACCCGTCGCGAGAACGCAGATAGAATGGTTAAAAGCATCGAAGATCGGCATTCCGGCGATAGTGTATAAAGTCGTGCCCAGTATTATATAGAAGAAATAAACCGTGAAGATGAGCCGAGCCGATTTAACAAAGTTAGGAAGAGGGCGGCTGTGATGCCCTTCTGCAGCGTATATTTTGGATGCATTGCCACCGGATAATAAAACCGCGAGAGACAAAACAAGCCCGATACCGCCAAAAAGCATGGTGAACGAACGCCAAAGCAGGATAATTTTCGGTGTCGCGTCGATATTTGGGAAGACGGTCAACCCAGATGTCGAAAGCCCCGAGATAGACTCGAAAATGCTTTGCGAAAAGTTATATTTGCCAAACAAAAGGTATGGCAGCCCGCAAACGATGGTCGAAACAATCCAAATGACAGTCAGTATTATGGCGTCCTCGTGGTTTTCCAAAGGACCTTTAACATAGTTTTTGATTACGAGAGAAATAAGAAAACCAATGAGGAAAGTAGAGATTGAAAGGACGATAAAAATCCACGCGTGGGGATAGCTGTCTTTAAAAAAGAAAAGAGTCGTTAAAGGAAGAGCGAGGCAGACACCCCAAAACATTAGTATGTATCCTAAATATCCAACGCCGAGACGAAACCCGACG
>NZ_BDHD01000203.1:0-2954 GCF_054786075.1 Treponema sp. R6D11
GGCGCGGTGATAAAAGAAGGCAAAATAGGCGTGTCATACGGTAGCGGCGGGGCAGGGTTCATGTTAAAAAAAGCCCCTTTCGCGGGGGTGTTTTTAAGGGGGGGGGGGGGGTGGAACTTCTTCCTTGGGGCGCTTTCTGCCTCACGCCCCGCCCGCGAGTTTTTTTGGGGCCTGTGGGGGGGAATGAGTAATATATTAAAGATTTCTCTTTTTCACATCTTCAGCTGCCGGCGAGCGGGCTAAAGTGGAACTTCGGGGGGGGCGCATTTCTTTAAACAAAAAAAAAAACAAATATTTCTACCATAAACACCCGTTTATCTGTTAAAACTAATTCTTCCGCCCCGCCGCGCTTTGCGCGTCCCCTTCCAATCCTCCCGCTCTTGCTAGTCCCCCCGCAGCATTACGCGTTTTTTCAAAGCCTTCGCCTTGAGTGCAACGCAGAGTGGTAACAGTTTTAAGGAAGTGGCGGACAGACAAACCGCCTGTAAAACGTGCACTTGTTGATGTTGGCAGGGTATGATTTATTCCGGCGGAATAATCGCCCAGAACTTCGGCGCAAAGGCTTCCGATAAAAAGTGAGCCGTAATTTTTAAGTTTTGGGCTCCAATTATCCGCATCTGCGGTTTTAAGCTCAAGATGTTCAGGAGCAATTGTATTGGCGATACGGAGTGCGTCTTCTTGCTTTTCATAGACAACAATAAGTCCGCCTGCGTTCAAAGATGCACTGGCGGTTTTTCCAGTTGGCAATGAACTTATACGCCGTTCAATTGCCGCAAGAATTTTCTCGGCAAGCTCTTTGTTGGGAACCAACGCCCTCGCTCTTGCGTCAGGGTCATGTTCCGCCTGCCCTAACATATCAGCGGCGACAAGATCGGCTGTTTTTTCAATATTGCCGTCATCTTGCCCGTCTGCGATAACCAGTACATCGGTGGGACCGGCGATAAAATCGATACCTACTTCGCCGAATAGGAGCCGCTTGGCGGCGGCGACAAATTTGTTACCGGGTCCTGCGATAACGTCAACACGGGGTACAGATTCCGTGCCAATCGCAAGAGCGGCTATTGCCTGAGCGCCGCCGATAGCAAAGATACGAACATTGTTGTTATGTGCAACTTCTACGGCGATTTCTGCGGCGGCTAGTATTTTTTTGTCAGGCAGACCGTCTTGCGTAGGCGGAGATGAGAGTATCACTTCTTCCACGCCTGCGCAAAATGCCGGAATCATGCACATAAGGACTGATGAAAACAGGGGGAAGCGTCCGCCGGGAACATAAACTGCCGCTTTTTCAACGGGAAGTATACGCTGACCTGTAACAAGCCCCGGTTCCATTTCAAATTCAAAATTGGCGAATTGTTCCCGTTGTTTTTCGGCAAAGCGTTTTATGTGCGTTGCCGCAAGTTCAAGCGCTTGTGCCAGAGACGGTTCATTTGCACGTAACTGTTCAAGAGCGAGTTTTGCTTCGGAGAGAGGAACTTCAAGTCGTTTTGGGGAAGATTTATCGAATTTGGAAGCGAATTTTCTGACAGCAACGTCTCCTTTCGCACGCACTTCCGCAATTATTTTTTTGACAGCTTTTTCCGTCTTTGTATCTTCAGAGCGTCTTGTTTCATTTTTCCAATAATAATCAAATTCTTTACTTGAAATTATTTTCATTTAACATTCCTCAATATTTCACCACACGCTTCAAGTACTTTATCCATGTCGGCATCCGTCCCTATACTGATACGCAGAAAATCGGCAATTCTGTCTTTGTTAAAATGCCTTACCAGAATATTCCGTTTACGAAGCTCGGTAAATAATTCCGCACCGCTTGCTTTTGGATGTTTTACAAAAAGAAAATTAGCCGACGACGGCAGAACTGTAAACCCAAGTTCACGCAAAGACTTCGCTGTTCGTTCCCGTGTGGCAATAACACGGCTGTTGATTTCTTCATAATACGCCGTATCTGTTACTGCCGCCGTAGCTCCTGCAAGAGCAAGAAAATCGACAGTGTAGGAATTAAACGAATCACGTATTCTGCACAAGCCTTCGATTAATTTTTCATTACCGATGGCAAAACCAAAACGCAAACCCGCAAGAGAGGCGGATTTTGACAGAGTATGCACGGTCAGCAGATTAGGGTGATTTTTTATAGAGCCAACTGCCGATTTCACGTCGTTTGAGCCTGAAAACGCAATGTATGCTTCATCAACAATAAGAATTTTTCCCTGTTTTTCAAGATATTCAGCAAGAAACAAAATATCGTCTAACGGCAGAGCAACCGCTGTTGGGGCGTTTGGATTGGGGAATACAACACCGCCTGAAGGGATTTTATAATCTTTTATGTTAATTAAAAAATCTTGCGTAAGAGCTATTGCACGGTACGGTATTTCCCAAAGATTGGCGTAAACAGGATAAAAACTGTAGGTGATGTCGGGGAAAAGTATCTGCCCAACTTTTTCACCGCTTTCAAAAAAAGCTCCAAAAGCGAACGCTAAAATTTCATCGGAACCGTTACCTGCAAAAACTTCCTGAGGTTTTACGCCATAACGGACGGCGGCAGCTTCACGGAAGGCAGTACATTCAGGATCGGGATACAGCCTAAGACGCTCGCTTGCGGAATTTTTAATAGCTTCTATAACTTTGGGAGAAGGCGGATAGGGGTTTTCGTTGGTGTTAAGTTTAATTATCTGCCTGTCCTTAGGTTGTTCGCCGGGCGTATACGGAGAAAGTTTTTTTATTCGGCTGTTCCAAAATTCGCTCATTACTTTTTGTGCCTCCGATCAAGCTCGTCAAGAATTTCCTGAATACTCACTCCGGCTCTTGTCATCAATACGGTAGAAAAATAAAGAAGATCAGCGGCTTCCCAGATAATTTCATCACGAGTTTTAGCGTCGCATAACTCTTGCGCCTCTTCCATGACTTTTTCACGCACAAGATCATCGTCAAGTGTGGCGGTATACGAACCGGGCGCG
>NZ_BDHD01000204.1:0-2953 GCF_054786075.1 Treponema sp. R6D11
ACGAGCAACTTGTCGGCGGCTCTTTCAAAAGCAGGGTACAAGGTTATGCAATTTGGATGCGATCCTAAATCAGACAGTACCAATACGCTTCGCGGCGGAACTTATATCCCAACCGTGCTTGATACGCTCAGAGAAAAAGGTTCGGTAAACGCGCATGATGTTATACATCAGGGTTTTAACGGAATTTACTGTGTCGAGGCGGGCGGTCCTGCTCCGGGTGTCGGTTGCGCGGGGCGCGGTATTATCTCCGCCGTCGAATTATTTAAACAGCAAAAAATATTTGACGAGCTTGATCTTGATTTTGTAATTTATGATGTTCTTGGCGACGTTGTATGCGGCGGTTTTGCAGTGCCTATCCGCGAAGGTATCGCACAACATGTTTTTACTGTATCAAGCGGCGACTTTATGTCGATCTATGCAAGTAACAATTTGTTTAAGGGTATTAAAAAATACTCTAACTCAGGCGGCGCTCTTTTGGGCGGGATTATTGCAAACTCAATTTCTCAAGGTTATTCGCGCGATATTATCGACGACTTTTCCGCCAGAACAAAAACGCAGATTATTCAGTATGTCCCGCGTTCAATTACTGTTACACAATCCGAGTTAAGAGGCAAAACGACAATAGAAGCCGCTCCTGACAGCGATCAGGCAAAAGTGTATACGCAACTTGCTGAGCGTATTGCCGCGCATGAAGAAAGCAAAACTCCCTCGCCGCTGGAATTAGATGAGTTGCGTACTTGGGCGGCAACTTGGAGCGATAAACTGCTTGCGTTGGAAACAGGCGTTGTAGTTGGCGGCGAAAAAGCTGGTATATAAGGAATAAAATGAAGATAGCTCTTGCTTCAAGCGACGGGAAATTTGTCTCAAAACATTTTGGTAATACTCCTTCTTTTGTAATTGCCGAAGCGGACGATAAAAAATGGACATATATCGAAAAAAGAGACAACTCCCCTGCTTGCGGCAAAGACGGACACAGTCAAGAGCGATTTAATGAAAGCGCAAAATTAATCGGCGATTGCGGTGTGGTTATATGCTCCCGCATCGGTAACTTTGCGCAAAATGGTCTTAAGGCGTTGAATATTCAGCCGATTGAAAAACCCGGCTTTATAGAAGATATATTAAATGAGTATGTTCGCAACTTTGCAAGTAATGCGCCGAAAAAAGCAAAAAATTCCCACCCCTGTTTTGATCGCGCCGCTCACGGAAAATATGGGCGTATTCATTTGCCTGTTAGCGCAAAATGCAATATCAAGTGCCGCTTTTGCGAGCGTAATATCAATTCGGACGAAATGTGTCCGGGCGCGGCGGCGCAAATAATTACTCCTGAACAAGCGGTAGAAACTCTTGCAGACGCATTGAAGCTCTGCCCGGAATTGACAGTCGCGGGCATTGCAGGTCCAGGAGACGCGCTTGCGGATAATTCCGCGATTGAAACTTTCCGTCTTGTGAATAAACATTTTCCGCAGTTGTCAAAATGCCTTTCAACTAACGGCTTGGGCTTGCCTGAAAAAGTACAAGAATTATCAAAACTTGGGCTGAAACATTTAACGGTTACTGTTAACGCCGTCGATCCTAAAATAGGCGAAAAAATTATTTCTCATATTATTTTTAACGGCGAAAAAATAGGCGGACAAAAAGCGGCGGCGACTTTGCTTTTCCGTCAGCTTGAGGGAATACGCGAGGCGTTCAGTCTTGGCATGGAGATAAAAGTAAACACTGTTTTAATACCCGGCATTAATAGCGAGCATATCGGAGAAATAGCAAAAACAATTTCCGCTCTCGGCGTTAAATATCACAATATAATGCCGCTTATTCCGCGTGGCGAATTTGCGGACGTTTCCGCCCCCGATTGCGCCGCTCTTGAAAACGCCAGAAAAACAGCTGGCTCTTTTTTGTCTGTTTTTCGCAACTGCACCCACTGCCGCGCCGACGCCTGCGGTATTCCCGGAGTGAATGACGTTTCACACAAATTGTACGAAAGAGCGGGTAACTTTCGATGTAACAATAATTGCGGGTAAAGGAGAATAGCAATATGCCGTTACTTAAAAAATTTTTGCCGTTATTAAGCGCGCTTGCCGCCTTACTGGTACATTTACTGGTTTCCAATAGCCCGAAATTTTTTGATAAACCTCTACCCTACCTTACTTTTATTTTATCCGCGGCAAGTATCGCGTTTTTTATCTGTATCGCGGTATCTTTTTTTAAAAAAGATTTTAGCGAAAAATATACTCATATCGCGCCTTTTTACGCGGCGGCTCTGCTCGCTATTAATATTTACAATATAGTCACATTAAAATTAATGCTTATTCCTCCTATTTATTTTCCCTGCATTGACAAAATACTGAATGTTTTTGTAAAAGAACATAAATTTTTATTAAAATGCCTCGCACATTCAGCGCGGCTTTTATTCATGGGTTTCGGCGCAGGGCTTATTTGCGGATTGACAACAGGCATATTGGCTGGTTGGAGCAAACGCTGGAATTATTGGATAACCCCTCTTATCAAGATTATCGGTCCTATTCCTTCAACCGCATGGATACCTATAGCCCTTGTCTGTTTTCCAACTTCAAGACAGGCAAGCGTTTTTCTGATTGCGTTAGCGGTATGGTTTCCAACTACAATTTTGACAAGCTCAGGCATATCAAATGTAAAGAACGCTTATTTTGAAGTCGCCAGTACGCTTGGAGCTAACACGTTTCAAAAAATATTTAAGATAGCTTTGCCGGACGCGATGCCGAGCATATTTATCGGCGTTTTTAACGGCACATGCGCGTCATTCCTAACGCTTATGACCGCCGAAATGCTTGGCGTGAAATTCGGAATTGGCTGGTATATAAATTGGCAGCGCGAAGTTTTAGCGTACGCGAATGTATACGCGGGTCTTATTACCATTGCGGTAACTTTTTCTTTAATCATAACCGCGCTGTTTAAACTCCGCGACAGATTATTGGGC
>NZ_BDHD01000205.1:0-2951 GCF_054786075.1 Treponema sp. R6D11
ATGTATAATAGAATATAAATATGTATATTGCATTCTCAATTTTAATATTTTTTATATCAAGCGGTTTATCCGCTAGTTGAGGAAGGATTTTTAGTGAAATTATTAAAACTTATTGTTATACAGTTTTTCATAATTTTTACTTTTGGGGGTTGTAGCAAATCTGATACAATTTTAAATGGTATTTGGTATATTGCTATTCGTAGTATTGATTTAGAAACTAATAATGAAGAAAATGGGATGTATAATTATTTAGAAACACTAAAAATAGATGGAGAATATTATTCTTGGGAAAAAATCAAAATATATGATATAGGATTGTTTTTAGAATATGGTGAGAGAGGAAAAATAAAAATATTAAAAAATGAAATATACATATTTATATTCTATTATACATTTATTCTTTTTTAATGTCAATATTTATTTATATATATTATTATACCTACCAATTTAGGGCATATTGCACTTAACGTTCCGGCGGTAAAAGACGTTTGGGGCAGGTAATAGGGCGTTGCGTAGCAACGACCCCTGCCCCAAATGTGCTGGAGCAAAATCTTGCAGAGGGCGTAAGCCCGAACAAGGTTTTGCGGAAGCCGAGCCGACCGAAGGGCGGCGAAGCAGTTACCGCCTGTTAAGCGTAGAAACCGCAATAGCCAATAATTTATTCACCTGTTACCAATTAACAAATAGCCCTTGTTTATTGGGTATAATTATTTTGAATAATTTATGCTCCCATATAAAACTGAATATATGTTATCATATTTTTTACAATTTGTAAATAGTGAATAAAGCCTGTAATAAATATTTATATTCAAAGTAGGTTGGCGAAGATATGAAAGTACGAAAAGCCTATAATAACCCGCAAAAAATATGTTTGCTGTCAGATATAAGTAGGTTGCTCTAATCCTTAATGGAATTATCCCTTAAACTTTTTTGCGGTTTTTTCGCTTAACGTTCCGGCGGTAAAAGACGTTTTTGCTTTTGCGATAAGGAAACTGCGATAGCAGTTTCTCGCAAAAGCAAAAATGTGGCGGAGAAAAAACGCACAAAGGGGCGAAGCCCCGACTGCGTTTTTTCGTAGCCTAGCCGCCCGAACAGGGCGGCGTACTTTTACCGACCTGTTAGGCGCAGTAATTTTTGCTTTTATACTAATAAATTTTAATAAAATCCACGTGCACGTTGTATTGCAGCATTTTGCATACCACTTAAATAATGAATAATTATATAAGCAATAATAGCTATAATTGCAATTACAACAATTACTACTACCTGTTTTCGTTTATGAGCAGTAGAAGCCCCACAATGAGGACATTTTAGAGCCTTATTTGCAATATCCTTTCCGCAAGTTTCGCATTTAATTAAAAATTCAGCCATAATAAACTCCTTATATATTATATTATTTTATTTTTTTTAACCTAAACTCATGACCAAAATAAGTGATTGTAAGTGTTAAACCAGAAATTTTAAATAGAAACTCATCACTTAATCCAAGACCTGACAATCTAGGTATTTTTAAATAACCATTTTCTTTTGCTACCCATGTAGTTCCTTCTCCATTGACTAGAGCCGAACCATCCTTGAAAAATTCAATTGATTTTACCCAAAAATCTTGCCCTTCTTCTGTTACCCATTTACCAACAAGTGCTGATGAGCTAGAATTAGTACAACTTACAAAATAAAATATAATTAGAGAAAAAACGATCATTATTAACCAGAAAAACCTTTTTTCTTTCATTGTTAGAACCCTCCTTGCCAGAATTACCTTTATATAATATATTATACTATATATTTTGTCAATATATTTTTGACAAAATTTCAAAAATTATTGCGCCTAACGTTCCGGCTGTAACTGACGTTTTTTTGCGCCCGATAAGGAAAAATGCGAAGCATTTTTACGGGCGCAAAAAAATGTGGCGGAGCAAAACACCACAAAGGGCTGAAAGCCCGACTGGTGTTTTGCGTAGCCTAGCCGCCGATAGGCGGCGTACAGTTACAGACCTGTTAAACGCCGGTTGTGCTATTTGGATTATTTATTTTTGTTTCCAATTTTTCCGTTGTATTGCTTCAAGCAAAAGTGCAATAATTAACCTTTGTCCGCTATTTTCAACACCTGTTTTTCTTCTTTCACGTCCACAAAGTCCTTCAGCAGCTTGACTTAGTGAATAATAAATCGCTTCCAATTCATATGAGTCATTTAAATACATAGAAAAATCTATATTATCACCAAAATCATTTGCGATATTATGCAATAAATTTTTCTCTTCTATGCCTTTATAAACATACTCAAATGTAATTTTATCACAATTTATTCGTTCTGGTAAAGAATTTATTTCAAAACCAATAAATGTGAGCGTAGACAATCTGGGTAAATTATCCATCATGTTTATCTCTTTTTTGCAGGCATTGGTATTTCTTCAACAAAAGTAAGCTTTATAGCAGTCTGCATACGTCCTTCATAAAAATCAACGCCTGTGACAATTCCATAAAAGCGGTAATTTGTACCCGTATCTACTCTCCAATTTTTGTCAGCCGAAACATTAGAATTTGTACCTGTTGTAGAATCATTAACCCACTTACCACTTTGCCATGCATAATAAGATGTCCATGATATTTTTTCACCAACTTTCAATGAAACCTGATCTATTTCCCAAGCAAGATCACGCCCATCACCCAAATCACGGTAGTCTTTTTTATTAATTTCCTGTGCGAATGAATTTACTACTAATAAGCAGCAAATTAAGACAAATGTACCCTTTTTCATATATACCTCCAAAAAATTTAATAGGTTATGTTTAAAACATAATCCTAATATTTAATAAATTATAATATCCAGCATATTTTGTCAAGTAATTTATTGTATTTCCATAGATGTTTTTGGCATACTTGCACAACTGGCGTTTAACGTTCCGGCGGTAACTGACGTTTTTGCTTTTGCGATAAGGAAACTGCGAAGC
>NZ_BDHD01000206.1:0-2916 GCF_054786075.1 Treponema sp. R6D11
ATTTAGAGGCATATTTTAAAAATTTCAGTTTTTTTATAAGGCAGGTTTTTCATTATGGATCCAGCTTCCGAATTGGTTGTGGACGAAAACAAAATAAAAAAAGCGATAAAGTCAGGCCTTCCCATGACTATTACCACATATACCGTGCCCAAAGAAATTGAGGTTTACCTTGAGCAGGTAATAGAAGTTTTTCTTAAACATACAAACCAATTAAAATTAAAAGACTACGTTGTTTACTGCGTTCAGGAGCTTGTTGTTAACGCTAAAAAAGCCAATACCAAGCGCGTTTATTTTCAGGAGCGCGGCCTGGATATAACCAATCCGGACGAATATAAAACCGGAATGGAAAAATTTAAGGACGATACCCTTTCTAAAATAGACTATTATCTTCAACTGCAAAAAAACAGGAAAAAACACGGTTTTTAACCAAAAAACAGGGCTTTTTTGGGCTTGGCATGGGATCTGCTATGTATATAAGCAAGAACTGGAGGATGATATGAAAAAGAATAAAATAAAAGAAAAAAAATCCGAGGAAAACACTCTTGCGTTGTTTCTTAAAGAAATCAACAACATTCCGTTAATGAGCCGAGAAGAAGAAGAAGCGACGGCCCGCGCCGCCGCCGCGGGCAATAAAGCCGCAAGGGAAAAACTGATAAACGCCAATTTGCGTTTTGTCGTAAATATAGCGAAGAAATATCAGGGGCTTGGGCTTCCCCTGGAAGACCTTATTTCAACCGGAAACGTAGGTCTTGTAACCGCAGTAGACCGTTTTGTAATAGAAAAAAACAACCGCTTTATTTCTTACGCCGTCTGGTGGATACGCCAGAGCATATTAAGCGCCCTTACCGAAAAAACAAGAATGATAAGGCTTCCCGTAAACCGCGTTATGGAACTTGTTAAAATTGAAAAAGCTAGGAAACTGGTCACAAACCAACACTCCGCGGAAGCCGAAATAGCGTCCCTTTTAAACATGGATAAAGACCATGTGGTCGAGCTGTTAAACATCTCCAAGGACATTATTTCATTGGAAATCCCCGTATCCCGGCACACGGACTCAATGTTAATTGATTTTATAGAAGATAAAAAATACGCGATTCCCGATAAAGACGCCGAACAAACAGCCATGAAGGCGGACATTGAAACCGTCCTTAACACCCTTGAAAAAGAAGAAGCGGACATTATCCGTTATCATTACGGGCTTGGGCAGAAAAAACCGATGTCCTTGAAGGAAATCGGCGCCGTTTTTAACCTGAGCAAGGAACGCATAAGGCAGATTGAAGCGAAGGCGCTTGCAAGGCTTAAAAACCCCCTTAGAAGCAAAAAACTGAAGGTTTATGTGGCATAAGGTATCCAACAGGATACCGGATATTGGCAAAAACCTTAGACATTTTTTCGTATTTTGTCTTAATAAATAAAAGTTTTTATGTTGACTGTAGTATATATTTGTGTTATTATTTAAATAGCCAGTTTGGTAAAAAACATATTTCATTTCTTTTGGATATAAATTATGCAGTATTTTGATACTCATGCCCATCTGGGGCTTATAGTTGATGACCCCATTGAGCAGTTAATTGTGATACAGGAAGCCCGCCAGGCTTCCGTTAACCGTATTGTCTCTATTTGCAACAGCCTTCACGATTTTGGACAGGTTTATGAAAACCTTAAATCCGCAACAAACGTTTTCCACGCGATAGGGGTAAGCCCCTCCGAAGTGCAAAACCCGGGCAAGGACTGGCTTTCGCATATCGAGCAAAACGTCCAATACCCAAGAGTGGTCGCCATTGGGGAAATAGGCCTGGACTACTACCGTAAATTCGGGGATAAGAAATCTCAAATTGAACTTTTCATTACCCAGTTGGACCTTGCGAACAAGCTCAATCTGCCGGTCATAATCCACAACCGCGACGCCGGCCATGACGTGCTGGACATCCTCCGCGACCGCCTGCCCTCTCGCGGCGGTGTGCTTCACTGCTACTCCGAAGACGCGGCCTACGCCGAAAAAGCGTTGGACTTGAACCTGTACTTCTCTTTCGCCGGAAACCTCACATACAAGAACGCCAAGAATCTTCACGAAACAATCGGCGTCCTTCCCGTGGACAGAATCCTTATCGAATCGGAAAGCCCCTTTATGATTCCGGCGGACTACCGCGGGAAGAGAAACATGCCCAAGTACCTGCCGATTACGGCGCGCTTTATGGCGGAGATGCTGGACATGGAAGAGGACGCCCTTACGACGCAGCTATGGCAGAACGCGAATAAATTTTTCGGCTTGCCGAATGAATAGCGAATATATTTCCATGAATGATACGAAAAAATTTCTCACAAAGGACACAAAGGAAGAGAAGGACACAAAGAAGAAAGAGAGAAAGAAGAGGTTTAATGCGCTTTTACCATCCAGTTAAGATTGGGGCGCTTGAATTACCTGGGAACCTTTTTCTTGCGCCTGTAGCGGGATACACTGACCGCGCTTTCCGCTCGTTGTGCGCCGAGCAGGGGGCGGATTTCTCTTTTACGGAACTTGTTTCCGCCGAGGCGCTTTACCGCAGTTGCGGGCGTTACGGGCTTGGGGGAGCGGATGTTCCCAACGACGCGGTTAAGACCGCAGTCAACTTGGTCAGGCGCGGGGAGGGGGAGAAACGCTATGCGATTCAATTGTTCGGGGCGGATAGCGAATCAATCTTCAAGGCGGCTTCGTTGCTTGCGCCGTTACGCCCGGACGCGCTGGACATTAACGCGGGGTGCCCGGTACCGAAGGTCGTAAAGAACGGCGCGGGGTCGGCGTTGATGAAAGACCCGGACAATATCGGAAGGATAGTGGAAGCGGCGGTACGCGCCTCAAGCGAAAGTTTGGGCTCTGTTCCCGTCACGATTAAAATACGGTCGGGGTGGGACAGTAAATCAATAAATTATGCGGAG
>NZ_BDHD01000207.1:0-2900 GCF_054786075.1 Treponema sp. R6D11
CATAAAATCTCTAAAAAGTTTTATTCTTCAACTAATATCGAATCTAATTTTGCCTGATCGAAAGAGACTTTGGCATTAGCGCGGATTTTTTTCTTCTCCGCTGCCCACATATCATCTTGGACAACCACTTTATTATCATCAAAACCACTAGCTAATATCGGGTAAGCCTTCAAGACATGATACCCAAAAGACGTTTTAACAACATCCGAAACCTCGCCAACAGCTAGTTTGAGCGCAGCATCCAGAAACGGCTTAACATAACTAGTATTATTCGGGCCTAAGACATATCCGTCTGGCTGAGACACGCTGCCCGGGTCTTGCGAAAATTCCTTAACTAGCTTATCGAAACCTTCCCCGCTCTTAGCTTTTGCCTTTATAGTCTCCGCGGATGTTTTTGCTGCAGCAACCTCCGCCTCGGATAACTCCTTATTATCATCGTCGACCGTTTTATATAAAACATGTTTAACGCGCTTCATATTCTTGTTATAATAATCTTTCATTTGGGCATCAGTAAGTGACGATTTATATTTTTCAGCCATTTTCGTTTCATATTTGCTATTTAAAAGAGTTTCTCTATAAATCGAATCATCAATACCTATATTTTTTAATGCCTGGTTATATTTATCAGCTCCGCCCAGGCTCTCTTTTTGTTGCTCAATTTGCGCATCTATTTCCTTCCTATCCTCACTGGTAATCTCGATGCCTTCTTTTTTAGCTTGAGCGCGCACAGCATATATCTCTTCAATATTTTCCTTAGCTTTCTCTTTAGCTAAATCTGCAGCTTTTTTATCGCCGACCATGCCATTCTTCCAAAAATCGTTGCCACTTTTCCCTTCGTTGCTTGAAATCTCGCTCATCGCTTGTTTAAGAGCATATGTGTATAATGCCTGCGGAACTTTCTCTCCATCGACAGTTGCAATAGGTGTTAAATTGTTGCCGCAACCAGATAATGACGCAGCCAATAATACCGCAAAAGCAAAATTCAATATTTTTTTCATAATCACGCTCCTAAAACAATTAGTTTTGATTATTATACACTAAACATTCAGTTTTTCAACAGATGTAATAAAACTGTAACATCTTTAATTTTTTCCTGTGTAAATCCTCTATAGGTTAGATAAGGGGTGTTACTTGCTGAGAATACCAGTTTGCCATTGCTCTTATCAATAGCTTCGAATATTTTCTCGACTTTTGGAGGCTCTCTAAACCTGATTATAAGATCATTTTCGCGCTGTTTTATATCTAATACATTTGTGTTTGTAGCCACTTCTTTTAGAACCTGTATACCAACAAGTGATTCAACGGATGCATCCGGCTCTCCATATCTATCCTTCAACATCAATAGAAATTCTGTGCCATCTTCAATGTTTTCCAGCTCCATAATCATTTTATATGTCTCAATACGCAATTTATCGCTTTCGATATATCTCTCGGGTATGAAGCCCGAAACTTTAATGTCAATCCTTGCTTTAATTTTTTCCTTCTTCTCGCCTTTTCGTGCGGAAATACTGTCCGAAAGCATTCTACAATACATATCATACCCAATATTCTCAATATGACCACTCTGCTGAGCACCAATGACATTCCCTGCGCCACGGATTTCTAAATCCTTAAGTGCAATTTTAAAGCCCGAACCAAATTCAGTGAATTCCATAATTGCTTTTAATCTTTTTTCAGCCTCTTCTGTTAACACTTTGTCAGGTTTAAAAGTTAAAACACAATATCCCTGGCGAGCGCTTCTTCCCACTCTGCCGCGCAGTTGATAAAGACTAGATAATCCAAATTTATTGGCATCTTCAATTATTATCGTGTTAACGTTGCTTGCGTCTATTCCTGTTTCTATTATCGAAGTACAAATCAAGATGTCTATATCACCATTCAAAAGCGAAAGCATAATATCCTCAAGCTCCACCTCACCCATCTTCCCATGAGCAGTTTTTATATTAGCATCAGGAAAACTCTTGCTCAGCTTGCGCAAAACATGTGGCAAGGTGGATATTTTGTTGTGTATATAATAAACTTGCCCACCACGCGCTAACTCTCTTTTTATAGCATGGTTGATCGTTGCCTCATCATGCTCTATAACACTAGTAGCAACAGGCAATCTTCCCGCTGGAGGCGTTTCTATTATAGACATATCCCTAATGCCGACTAAAGACATATGCATGGACCTCGGTATCGGCGTTGCAGAAAGCGATAAAACATCAATGCTCGATTTAATTTCTTTTATTATTTCTTTATGTTTTACACCAAATCTTTGCTCTTCATCGATTATCAAAAAACCAAGATTTTTGTATTTCATGTTTTGAGATAATAACGCATGAGTTCCAATCACTATATCAATTTCGCCCATCTCCAGCTTCCTTCGTATTTCTTTAGCTTCGCTATTGGTGCGCAGTCTAGACAACATTTCAACTTTAATGCCATGCTTTTCAAATCGCCTTTGAAACGTTTTATAATGTTGCAAGCACAAAACCGTCGTGGGGACAAGATACGCAACTTGCATTTTATCAAGAACAGCTTTATACGCCGCGCGCATCGCTACTTCCGTTTTCCCATAGCCAACGTCTCCACATAAAAGCCTATCCATAGGCGTAGAAGACATCATGTCTTCTTTAATTTCTTCTATAGCGTTAATTTGATCAGGCGTTTCTTCAAATATAAAATCATTTTCAAAATCTATTTGCCTTTCATCATCAACAGAAAATTTGTGACCAATTAGCTTCAATCGCTCTGCGTATAATTCAATCAATTCGTCAGCAATATCTTCAACAGCTTTTTTAGCTCTATTTTTTGCATTTTCCCAAGAAAGAGTGCCCAACCGAGATAAACGAGTTTCTGCGCCCTCTCTAGCTTGCCATTTATAGATCATGTCGAGTTGATTAACTGGAATATATAAC
>NZ_BDHD01000208.1:0-2892 GCF_054786075.1 Treponema sp. R6D11
ACTCAATATATTCCTGATTTCCTGAAAGATATGCGTTTTAATTGGAACGGCAAAAAACAGTCTTTTTCCTTAAACTGCGGTCAAATATCAATCAACACAGACAAGCAAGTTTTTGATTGGAACAATAAATCCGGATTGTTCCTGTTTCCTTTTTGGTATAAACGGGATAATAAACCTGAATTTGGCATCCGTAAGATTATGTTACGTGGCGACCAAAGGGGAAGGGAAAACATCATTCTTTATCGGAATACTAAGCATGGTACGAGACTTGGTACAAGCTACGCTGATAACTGGAACGATTTGATATCGGAAGAATTTCCTTTTAACGAAAATCCCGTTGTTTCGGTCAAGGATAATAACGGTTTTATGGGTTCTATCATAAAAGCCAAACAACCTGATCCCGAAATAGGCTTTTCCCTGTATCTTAGAATGGAAAAACCGCAAAGCGAAGAAGACCTAAAACGTAGATTTAACGCTTTTAAGGGGGGCATTTTTATTGAAAAGTAGGAATATTTGTCCTTAAAAACCTTAAGTTTTCCAGATTTTAGGCATTATATGTATTAGAAGGGATAAATACCCTATTAATGGTTGCAATCGTCAAATATGGCGGGTCATTAAGGAGGTAGATATGAATAAGGATAAGGCGTTTGATGAGTTATATAAATTGGCGAAAAATTGCGCTGAATATAATTACAGGGGCTGCAACAACCAATGCGGGCAATGCGGGTATAATGTTTATTTCTATACAAACGAACGTGATGCGACATTAATTAAATCAAACGCTTATGCGGAACATCAGAAATATAAAGAATTAGAGAAAAAAATAGAAAGTGATAGAAATGCTGAGGCTATAGCGCCGCTTATTATTTTATCGATAATAGTCGGATTGATAATGTGGTGCTGTAAATAGTTAATTATTATTATATGCCGGATATTGCCTATTCATACAAATTGAGGGGGTGGTAAACTCACTGCCCACTCTAGCAATCCTCCGCCATTTCCAGTAAAATAACCACAAAAGGAAAAACCATGGAAATAAAAAGCTTAATCCCGATAGCCATGCTTATGGCCTCAAATGTATTTATGACGTTTGCGTGGTACGGGCATTTGAAGTTCAGGGAAAGCCCGTTGTGGGTTGTAATCCCTGTCAGTTGGGGGATAGCGTTTTTTGAATACTGCCTTCAAGTTCCTGCCAACCGTATAGGGTATTCGTATTATTCGCCGGCTCAGCTTAAAGTGATACAGGAAGTTATTACGCTTATTGTGTTTACGATTTTTTCCATTACTTATTTAAAGGAGCAATTTAAATGGAATTATATCGTGGGGTTTGTTTTCATTTTGTGCGCCGTTTTCTTTATGTTCAAAAAGTGGGATTAAAATGGAAATTATCTCCCCTGTTTCGCGATAATCTGCTTATCCGACAATAACTGCTTGTCGCCAGGGAACTCCGCAAGCCCTTCGTTCAGAATGCGCTCCGCCTCATTGAAGTTTTTCTTGTTCCACTCCGTGGCGAAGCGGTTATGGTAATCCGCAACCAAATTGCCTTTGTAAACGGTTAACGCCTGCTCAAGCTCGCGGTTCGCGCCGATGTGCGAAAGGGAAGCCTCTAAATATTGAATCGCAGCACGCCAGTTTCCGGCGGGAGTCGCGCTTATAGTAGACGCCTCTTTCTGGACGGCGAACGTAATCAGTTCAGTAGCCCGCTTTTCAGGAATTTTCCCGCCGTTGCGCGCCTGTTCGACGGCGCTTACGACATTGTCCCCGTCGGCGGCGGTGCGAATCCTGTTCGCCATGCCGAATAGTTCCGAGTCTACCAGCAAGACGTCAAGTTTGTCGTAACTTGCCTGCGATAAAACATTTTTTTGTACGTCAAGAAATTTTCTCGCGTCCGCGAATTTATTCGCCTTTATCAGTTTTGTAAGGTTGTTGTTCACCGCAGCCAGTGTAAATTCCTGCCAGCGATTATCATCGGGATAAACGGGAGACGCGGCCGCCACCCACCGAAGACAATCTTCCTCTTTGCCCGCCCTTAAAAGCATGGAACCGAAATTAAAAAGCCTGTCCATCAGGTCTTTTCGCGGGTCGGTAAAAATCGTTTCCTGCGTTTCTTTTATCGATGCAATCGTAAGGGCGCTGCCTTTAAGAAGGGCGGCGCGGTCAATCGCAATCGGAACAGAATCGGCAAACTGGTTAAGCCTTTCAGAATCGGCGATTCTGTTGTTCAAAATAAGGGAGATAAGCTCTATCTGGGAAATCGTCTGCCTGTCGCGGTAGTTTTTAGCCGGCACGTATGTAAACCCCGTCACTTTTCCAAAGTGATCGTGAAATTCCTTGCGGTTGCCGGGATCAAACCCGTAAGCGTTGGTGGTTTCAACGTCAATATCTTCGTCGCCCATTGGAATTGTTATAAAAGCATGGTCCTTAGTCATAACCCCTTTTACGTTTATGCCGAGGGATTGGCAAAGGATCATATACAGGACGGCGGAAGACACGCAGTTGTACCTGCCCGTGGTAAGCAAAGTGTCAATTCTTGTCTGATAAATCGAGTACGATTTTGCGATGTTTTTATGCATGAACGTTAAGACATATTCGGCCCTGTCCTTATTTGAATCGGGAAGGTCGGAGGCGTTTTTTATCGAATCGGCGGCGGCGCGGATTTTATCAATATTAGAAGCCGAAGCGTCCCCGGACGCCCAAAGGCTTATCTCCGCCAACGCCGTCCATGAGTAGGGGCCTTTTTCGCCAAGACGGAAATATTCAAGCGCTTTTGGGTCGGGGGCAAGGCGGGGAAAAGCCGTATTCTGCGTATAAACGGCAGTAAGAGACGTAAAAAATATCAAAAAAGCCGTAATTGACGGTTTTAACTTCATGCTTTATTATATATTATTATAC